>JAUVFC010000139.1 GCA_030594505.1 Desulfobacterales bacterium | reverse complement strand
TGCAGGATCGTTGAGACCTTTGCATAACGCGACATTTTTTTGTCAGGCAAGTTGAGCGAAGTGAAATCCCGTCGCCGGGGGAAGGCTCATAATGGCAGTTATGCAAAGGTCTCGTTTGGTCCCCGATGAATGGGCACACTTTTAGAAGGTAATAAATAACTGATAAGCCACAGATACAGGATACATTCACGCCACGAAGGCTGTCTGTCTTTAGAAAAAGATAGCGCGTTCGTGGCTTTTTTGTTGCAGGAGTTGTGATGTTGTTTCTGATTGAAAAGGGTGGATTTTTTATGTGGCCGCTGCTTCTCTGCTCAATAGCGGCGCTGGCAATTATTTGCGAACGGATAGTATATTTTATCCGGAACCAGGGGCCTGCCGTCAAACTCATGGAAAACGTAAAGAGGCTGGTACGGGAGGAAAGAACCGCCGAGGCCCTTGAACTCTGCCGTGCAACGCGCGGCCCCTTAGCCCGTATAGGAGAAGTCTATCTCTCAAATCTTCACCTGAAAAAAGAAGACAGGGAAGAACTCCTCCACAGGGAGGGAAGCGTGGCATTAGAACAATTGGAGAATCACCTGAATAAATTGGCCACCATTGCCCATATCTCTCCGCTCCTTGGGCTTCTCGGGACCGTTACCGGTATGATTCTCGCTTTCAAGCAGGTCCAGATATTGGGGGGCCAGGTAGACATTGAGGTGCTTGCGGGTGGTATTTGGGAAGCGCTCCTGACTACAGCGGTAGGCTTGAGTATCGCCATTCCCGCCGTGGCCGCATTTAACTATTTTGAAGCGCGAGCGGACAAGACCCAGTCCCGTATGCATTATTTTGTCTCTGTATTGAATGAACTCCTGGGGTTCGGGCAGACACGCGGTCACCTTCGGATGGCACGGCATAGTCCAAGAGAAAAAGAAGAAACGGTAGATGCAATTTAGAAGGCGAAAAAAGAGTCACATGACACTCAGCATTGCCCCGCTGGTAGACATTGTCTTCTTGTTACTGATCTTCTTTCTCCTCAGCTCCAGCTATGTCCAACCCTCGATCAAGCTGAATCTCCCGGAGGCAAAGAACCGGCAAACAGCCAAGAAACAGGAGATTGTGGTTACAGTAGACAAAAGCGGAACAATCTATCTCAACCGTGAACCTGTCGAGTTCGATGAGTTTTCCGAACGCCTCAGCAATCTAATGGAGACAACATCTCAACGAGAGATAATCTTTCGAGGGGATCGGACCATTAGTTACGATCTATTCGTGCGCATTATGGACGCAACCAAACGGGCCGGCGCAAAAGATATACATATTAGTCATCAATACGAACGGAGTGTTCATCCATAAGTGGTTCTAAAAACAACACAAAGCAAATTGTCGCCTTTCTTAGCTCTCTCCTTGCTGGTACACATAATATTCCTCTGTGTACGCAGTCAGGATACTGTCTTGGCTCCGATCAGGGCGCCCCGCAATGATGCCGTTTGCATATCTCTTAAAAACGTAACCGTGGAAGGCTCTTCGCATGTATTGATTGAACGGAAGGTTGCCCCTGACCGTGCTAGATTGCGTGATATCAAACCATTGCCGCCGGTTGTTGAACGTGTATCCAGGCTGCCCCGAATTCAAACCCAAAGTGACCCATCATTCCCAACATGGATGCCCGCACACACCAGGGTAGCGCCTGTCCTTTTTTATACCGGCAAAAAGGCTTCCGGGGATAGTCTGGCCGAAGAGACTTACTTCAGCCGCATCCGCAGGCTTCTTGAAGCTGCTAAGAGATACCCGGAATCTGCCAGAAGAGGAGGGATAGAAGGGAGTGTGGGGATAGGTTTCTGCATCAACCGTCAGGGATACCTTGCCAGGAATGCCGAGGTCTTTCGTTCGAGCGGTTCTCCCCCCCTTGACCAGGCAGCTATTGCCTGTGTAGAGAAAGTGGGCAAGTTTCCCCCTTTTCCGGATACATTTAAGGAAGATCTCTTAAAAATACGCGTTGACCTTGTCTTTGAACTAAGGGCTCGCTCAAAAATAACTTCACATTTTGATGCGCCGATCCATCCCGCATGTGACTGCGTTGCTCGTCGGTTAAATAGCTCGCTATTCGCTCTCCTCGCGTCTTGTCATGCAAGGGCCTCGACACCTGAAAATGTAAATTTATTTTTGAGAGAACCCTAAGGGGGAGAACATGAAAAGAGACCTTTGCAAAACAATCCCTATCCTATTCCTCTCCCTCGGACTCTTTATCGGGGCCTTTGCCCGGCCCGGATTCGCCGATATATGGAAATCCTTTTCATTTCAGCATTACAGCCGGGCTGTAACACTGTTTGATGAAGGAAAATTAAATGAATGCCGGTCGGAATTGAAAAAATCGATCGCCGAGTACCCTCAAAACGTATGCGCTCTCTACTTGTTGGGAGAGGTGGAACTGCGCCTGGGACATAAGAAAGAAGCACTCGCCGCCTTTCTCGAAACCGAAAAACAGTATCCCCGGTGGACCGCACTCTGGTCAAAGATCGCCTACCTCTACTTGGATATGGAACAATTGGACAAAGCTCGATGTTCCTACCTTAAGGTAATAAGGCACGATCCCAAAAATAGAAATGGACTGAAAGGATTGGCATACGTTCTGATAAAACAGGGAAAGGAGGCTCAGGCATTAGCCTATCTTAAGCGGGCATTCCAACTCGACCCAAAGGATGCAGCCGTCGTTCTAATGCTCGCGGATGTATACGAAAAAAATAAGGAACCGCAAAAAGAAGAAGACCTGCTCGCCAAGGGATTCCACCTTACAGGCGATGTCCGATTGGGCCAACGGCTGGCACTCTCTTTGTTCAATCGTAAGGAGTACGAAAAAGCCTCCCCCCTCTTTGAAAAACTCCTGTTTTCAGATACAACCGACCTTGAAATCTACTACTGTCTCGGGGTAATTCGACATAACCAGGGGAAAGATACCGAAGCCCGGAAGTATCTTCAAAAGGCTCTTTCGTTAAACCCGGATTATTACGAAGCCTCCTATAACTTAGGGATACTCTACTTAGAGGCAAAAGATCCTGAAAAGGCAATAGCGTGCTTCACGAAGTGTACGGAAATTCGACCAAAAGCAAAAGAAGCGTTCGAACAACTCGGCACGATCTATGAGACCTATTTTCTCGATATGAAAAAAGCCAAATCTTACTATGAACAGGCCAACCATTATAATAAGCAAGTCTCTTTCCATTCAAAAAAATTACAATGATTCGTTGTTGCCGCTTCTTTTACCCGTTTTTCACACCTGCCGAACTTCCAGTGGCGGCAATTATCACAACATGCAGCATTAGTGGCGCTGATAAGAACCTCTCCGCATTCAGGACAGTACTTGATGGTATTTCCACGTACTAATATCCTATCGTAATCACCTATAAAAACTGTTACATTCACTGCATGTGTTGTTTTTTCCCACTTTTCACAACACGCTTGCATTCCCGCTTAATACTCCTTTTATGATACAAAATCTCTAACCCGAATTATTCATAAAAAAGGTCTTTAGCAGGATTGAATGCTTTCGTCAATTGGGAAAGCCGATTAAGGGATGACAGGGAGGAGTAAGTGATGGGAGGGAATTGTAAGGATGTGGGTATAGATGAACCGCCTTATTTAGACGCCCAGGGGCGAGAGAAGACGCCTTGATATCTCAGCCTCTATCCATTTGTTCCCATGCTTTTCCTTCTCGCTCTGGTAGATGTTAATGATCGTTTCGGCATACTCTTGAGCTGTATTATGGCCAATGGCGGTAGCCTCCTCTATGAGACTCCAATCGCGTGTTTCCATAAATAGCTTAAATACTTCTATAATTTCAGGGAATAATGTTTTTCTTAGTCCATCGAGAAAAGCGACATAAAACGCCAAAGAGGCTGTTTTGCGTTCTCTGCATATGTATCGCAGTGTACCGTATTCGTTTGTATCGGCAAGGATGTCTTTAACGCTTCGCGCAAGGAGTTCGATCGGGGTGTGAGGGAACGTAGCGATAATCTCTCTCCATAATGTACGGTTGAACACTGTGTCTTGTATCTCACCCAGTTCATGATATATGTATGCTTCTGTTTCTGCTGCGGCAATCCTTTTTAGATGAGCATGTAGCATAGCGGGTCTTGTATCACTCACCCCACAGTTTTCTAATGCAAATCTAAGGGCATGGCGCCCTGATTTCTTTATATAGAATATGTTGTCCCAAAGGAAAAATTGTGCTGATTCCTGTCGAATCAGGATGCACTCTTCTTGGGAGAATGCCGGAGTTGTAAAGAGGTCACGGGCTAATTCGCGACCAAGGATATATATACGGTGCCCGTTTATTTCTCTTTTCTCCTTAATCGTGGCGAGAAAAAAGGTTGGTCTTATGCTCCGGGCATAGCCTGCTCCGTAGAAAAAACCATGGGGTTCCAACAGATTGTTGATAGCTGTGGTATCGAAGGGATCGTATTGACGGCCCAAAATTGTTATCTCACGAACCCCTTTTTCTGCCAGCTTGTCCCACTTTCGTTCTTTTTCGCCGATCCACTCCAGCACCTCGGGAGAATCTCCCTCCATCCACGATTCTAACCCCATGTCCCATTTGTATAGATCGCGCAGGCGCAGGGCCAGGCCGCAAATGGAATAGAGTCCGGCGTGGTTCGCATCAGCGATGTCGCAGTTCTCATTCACTTGAGCGATTATCGGATCGAGTTCAAGCATATGTTCATATCGGTTTTCTTGTTAGTAACAGATATTGATGACCTCGTAAAAAGTCCGACCCAGTGAATTTGTCATTTCGAGTGAAGGGAGAAATCTTATGCTTTCGGCATGTCAAATGAGAAAGATTTCTCGCTTTCAGCCGTCGTAGCCGAGGCTACTATGGCGAAGTCGGCTCGCTCGAAATGACAAGTTGGTGAGACTTTTTACGAAATCGTCAATATTATTATATAATAGTATTTAAAACTTATATAGTCAATTAACGGATATATTCTTTCCGAATCCTTGTAATCTATACCACCCCTTGATGACCTCGTAAAAAGTCTTTTGTGAACGACGAAACCATCACCCCTTGACATTCGAAGATTATGTGATAAATTTCACAATAGGTGGGTCATAACTTAGTTGGCTTGCTTACCTCCATTCCAGCCCCTCTGAGTTCTGGCAACCACCTCTCAGGGGGGTTTTTTATTTTGGTGGAAATCGATC
>JAUVFC010000229.1 GCA_030594505.1 Desulfobacterales bacterium | reverse complement strand
TGAGACTTTTTACGACGCCATCAATTCTTAAATGGCCCACGAGAGGGAAAACCTTACATTTTTCCTTGACAAGGGTATGAGATGCTATTATACTATAGCCAAATGCTATAGATTAGAAAACTATGAAATATCAAACTGCCGATATAAAAGGGGTACAAAAAACCGTTTAAGGAGGAGCATTTGGCATGAAATTGTCGACGAGGAGCCGGTACGGGACTAGAATGATGCTCGACCTTGCACAGCACTATGATGAAGGCCCCGTGCAAATCGGGAATGTTTCAAAACGTGAGAATATCTCTGTCAAATATCTTGAACAGCTCATTATCCCGCTTAAAAAGGCCAACTTCATTAAAAGCATACGTGGTCCTAAAGGGGGACATATGTTGGCAAAGCCCCCCGAAGAAATCACCGTTGGGGAGATCGTCAGAGTACTCGAGGGTGGAATCAATCTGAGCAATTGTATTGAAAATCCTGAAGTGTGCAACAGAACCACCCGTTGTTTAACTCGTGGCGTCTGGGAAGAGGCCACGAAAGCGATGTATGATAAGCTCAATTCTGTAACTTTGTCTAAGATGATCAATGATGACAGCAGCAGTTGAGCACTGTTGATAAGGAGGAAAAAATGTATTCTGAACAGGTAATGGATCATTTCTCGAGCCCGAGGAACGTGGGTACCATTGAGGATGCTGACGGAATCGGTGAGGTCGGCAATCCGGTCTGTGGAGATATGATGACCTTTTATATCAAGGTGAAGGATGACAAGATTGCTGATGTAAAATACAAGACGTTCGGATGCGTTGCTGCCATAGCGGTATCCAGCAAGGTGAGCGAAATGACCAAGGGTAAATCCCTAAAAGAGGCCAAGGCACTGACAAAACAGGCCGTTGCAGAGTCCCTTGATGGTCTTCCCAAGGAAAAGATGCACTGCTCCAATCTTGGCGCTCAGGCTCTGAATAAGGCGATCGAGGATTACGAAGGAAGGAAATCCGGAAGGCCGGCATCCACTGCCCGGACCATAAGCAAAGAGACGCACAAGATTGATGCCGAATGCTGTGAGTGCCACACAAATAATCCCATTGAAGCTAAATTCTGTATGAATTGCGGCGAGGGGCTGGGAGAAAAGAAGGATGGCTAATTCCGATTTGGAGATGAAAATAGTCTCCATTGCCATGAGTAAGAAAAAGGGGACGCCCAAGGTGCAGGTAGAGAAAGCTTCTCTCCTTGAAGATCATGGCCTTGAGGGAGATGCCCACGCAGGACCATGGCATCGTCAGGTGAGTTTTCTTGCGGCGGAAAGCATCGAAAAGGCCCGAAATCAGGGACTTGACGTTGGCTTTGGAGATTTTGCAGAGAATATTGCCACATCGGGCATTGACTGGCAAAAGGTTCCGGTGGGCGCCCGGGTGAACCTTGGAGACGCGGCGCTGGTGGAGATCACCCAGAAGGGGAAGGAATGCCACAACAAATGCGCAATCTATTATCTGGCCGGGGACTGTATCATGCCCCGTGAAGGGATCTTTGGCAGAGTGCTCAAGGGCGGGGAAGTTCGTTGCGGAGCGCCGGTTCGTATCTTAGAGGATTGTTGATTGTTGATTGTCGAAGATCCCGTCTTTAGCGGGGTTGATTGAATAACGATTGAAAAACAAGAGAGCATCCATGAAGACCGGGAAATTTGTATCAAGAATAATTGTATTGTTTCTCGTATTTTTTCTTACAACTGCCGGTGCTGCTCAGGCGCTGAACAGTTCTAAATGTAAGGGAGAATGCTGTCAGAACACGCAGAAAAGATCTCTTTATAAGGGTTCAGTCCATAGACTATCTGTTCATCCTTCCATTGAATTTAAATCACTCATCCTTTTATGCGACCCGATCCAGCAATTCCGGGCGCTTGCATCAAAAACACCTGAACAACAACGCTGCCATAATGGGACCGTTCCCCCATGTTGCGAGATGGCACAAGCCGACGACAAAGTCGAGGGTTTGATTTCAACAGCGCTGTCTCGGGCTGATCGGCTTTTGGACGTTGGCCCTGTGTGCATTTCGCCCGAAACACACGCGACAGACAATACACTAAATACAGCTTCTGCAAGGTATTCGATACCTGCAAGGGCAACGCCTGCCCCATTATATCTCAAAAACTCTGTCTTCCTCTGTTGAACATATCGGCCTGGTTTCGGCTTGAACTTCTTACCGACAACCAGGCGCGCACATCTGCCTGTTTTTCATCATTCACTTCCGCAGACACGGCATACACAGTGGACCCCAGCAATCCTTATAGCATTGGGGACACCCAAATAACTCTGTATGCTGTTGATGGATTGATCACAGAAAAAGTGAACCTGTTCAAGGAAACGTCAACCATCCTTTTTTTCTGCGATCGACAGGCCTCGATGATGGCCTTGCGGGGGAACTGCTAAACAACAATTTTTAGCCGCGAAGGTGTAAAGTAATAATGAGCTACTTGTCGCCTTTACGGCAAATCAAAGGAGTTGAATATGGATAAAAGAGCTTTTTTTACTAATAGAATGGCGGTCTTATTAATAGCAGCGTCACTGATTTTAAGTGCGGGATCAGCCTTGGCGGCAAAGTTTGCCAATAGTGGTTCAGACCTTTCCAAAGTTGTTTTCAATGTAAGTAATATGTCCTGTTCCGGATGTATTTCAACTATCAAAGGTGCCCTTGCCGGTTATCCGGGAATAAAAGATATTCTCGTGGATATAGGCAGTGGAAGAGCCGAGATCTATTATGACCGGGAGGAACTCAAAGATCTGACTGAGATTGAAAAGGCCATTACTGATAGCGGCTATCCCGCAAAAATCACAAAAACCCTTACTCCGGAAGACCTTAGGAAGGAACGGGATATGGCCGCCTCCAAGACAGCGTATTACATTGCCTCTGTGAGCGGATATGATATTGCCAGGGCTGACTTTACAAAG
>JAUVFC010000034.1 GCA_030594505.1 Desulfobacterales bacterium | reverse complement strand
CTATTGATAAGTGGCGAAACGGAAAAACCCAATACAATGTTTTTATCCTTCTTCCCCTGAACCATTATTTCATTCCTGTCTATTCCCCCCTTTTCCCCTTCTTTATTTTTTGTTTTATCCGGCAGTTCGGAGAAACCAGGAAAAACCTTATCCATTCGTGTGCCTTCAATATCTGAAAATGAAAACCCTGTAATCTCTTCCGCCGCCCTGTTAAAGGATTTTATATTCCCTTGAAGATTGATCGTTATGATCCCTGCATTTACGGATTCGATAATGCTCCTGTGTAATAGATCGAGTTGATAAAATTCGCTTTCTTTCTCTGCCAGGAGTGATCTGGCGCTCTTTTCCTGTTCAACAACAAAGCTTATCAGAAGCGCGACAATGTAAAAGGATACGATATGGATAAATATCCTCGACAGGACATACCCCGCGCTAAAATCGTACTCCCAGGAGGGACTATATATTGGATGAATAACGCCATAGTATTCTAAATCAAGCAACAAGCCATAGAGTAAGCTGCTGGCAGAGGCTAAAAATATACCCCCCTTCTTTGCGAGAAACAGCGTTGAATAGATGATAACCAGCGGATATAAAATAGAATAGACACTTTCAATTCCACCTGTTACATGCACAAGCACTGTTATCAATGTAACATCGCACATGGCCTGAATGTATACATTGACCTTGAGGCTTTTAATTTTTTTTAGAAGGATAAGGTATAGAAAAGAAAGAAGATAGGTGATTATTATAATGAAATATACCGCGGTGAGAGATGGCGCGGGTAATGATTCTGTCCCTTTGATCTGGATAAAGGCCGCGATCCCGAATAAAAAGGTAACGATCGCAACCCTGAAAAACATTAACCAACGAAGTCTTCTGGTTAAGTCCTCTTTTTGTAATAAGTGATCTGTCATCAAATAGTCAGCCTATCGGTCGCCACTTTTCCAACCTTGCTTTAATGGTTTTTTCAAATCCTCTTCCCGTGGGTTTGTAAAAGATAAGGTCTTTTAATTCTTCAGGTAGATAATGTTGGGGTATATAGGCATCTTTAAAGTTGTGGGCATATTGATATCCCTTGCCATAGCCGATATCCCTCATCAGTTTTGTGGGCGCATTCCGGATATGAAGAGGAACAGGAAGCGCACCGGTCTCCTTTATCGTTTTTTTTACGTCTCCATAGGCAGTATAAAGAGCATTGCTCTTCGGCGCTGTGGCGAGATAGACTGCGGCCTGGGCCAGGGCAAGTTCCCCTTCAGGGAGTCCGATAAACCTGAAGGCCTCCATGGCGGATACTGCAACAGGAAGCGCCTGAGGATCAGCATTTCCTATATCTTCAGAGGCAAACCTCACCATACGCCGTGCAATATACAGGGGATCTTCTCCGGCCTCAAGCATTCTTCCCATCCAGTAAAGGGCTGCATCCGGATTGCTTCCGCGAAGGCTTTTATGAAAAGCTGAAATCAGGTTATAATGTTCTTCTCCCCCTTTGTCATAGCGCAGGGCCTTTTTTTGAAGGGCCTTCTCTGCTGACTCCGGATCGATCTTTCGTATTCCTGCGTTATCCGGTTGAACGAAATCGACGATTGCCTCCAGATTGTTCAATGCTGTCCGTGCGTCACCGTCAGCCATCCTGACGAGGTAGAATAGTACATCGTGATCTATGGAAAGTGAAAGACTCCCCAAACCGTTCTCTGTATCATTGACGGCGTGTTTTAAAATAGTGACCAGATCCTCGTCGGTAAATGAGCGCAGAATAACAACGCGCGCCCGTGAAAGAAGGGGGGCTATCACCTCAAAAGAAGGATTTTCAGTGGTTGCTCCAATGAGCGTAATAAGGCCGCTTTCCACGTGGTGTAGAAAGGCATCCTGCTGGGCCTTATTAAAACGGTGAATCTCATCCACAAAGACAATGGTACGCCGATGGTAAAGGTTGAGCTGTTTTTTCGCTTCATCAATGACTGCGCGTATCTCTTTTACGCCGGACAGCACAGCTGAAAAGGAAACAAAATGCGCATCAGTCGCCCGGGCAATAATCATGGCAAGGGTGGTCTTGCCGCATCCGGGGGGGCCCCATAAGATCATTGAAAAGAGCTTATCCTCTTCAATTGCCCGGCGGATCAGGCCGTCGCCTCCCAGTATATGGGATTGCCCCACAAAAGTATCAAGGCTTTTGGGACGCATCCGATCTGCCAAAGGGCGTTGAGCGCTATTTGCAGTATGAGTGAATAGATCCATGTTTATCTTTTAGCATACATGTGTATGGTGCGCCACTATAAATAAGTTGACACCAGGGGTTGGGTTATGTATGAAATATTAGCTCGTTTGAAACCAATTTAACTAATTTAAACACACTCTTAAGGAACTGAAGATTATGGAAAAAGATGTTCTTCCCCGTCATCGTCCTCAATGGAAGACGCATGTCGGGTTTTTGCTTGCCGCTATTGGTTCGGCAATCGGTTTAGGTAATATCTGGAGATTCCCTTATCTCTGCTATAAAAATGGCGGGGGCGCCTTCCTCATTCCTTATGTTTTAGCTCTTTTGATCGTAGGCATCCCTTTTATGATTTTAGAGATTAGCCTGGGGCATAAGATGAGAGGTTCCGCCCCGGCAAGTTTTGCTAAAGTAGATACCCGCTGGGAGTGGTTGGGCTGGTGGCAGATTATATTCGTGATGTTTGGGGTGGTCCTTTACTATTCAGTGGTTATCGCATGGTGTTTTAATTATCTTTTCTTTTCGTTTGGGTTAGAGTGGGGGGCTGATCCCAATAAGTTTTTTTTCAATGAATTTTTGATGATAACAACGAGTCCTTTTGAAATCGGAAATGTGAGGTCTCCTGTCCTTTTTTTTCTGGGTGTGGTATGGTTTTTAAACTGGCTTATCGTATTTAGAGGGGTAGAGAAGGGATTAGAGAGGGCAAACAAATTGTTTATGCCTCTTTTGTTTGTACTTATGCTTGTCCTTGTGGGATGTAGTATGAAGCTGCCGGGTGCATTCCAGGGTCTGAGTGTGTACCTGATGCCCGATTTTGAAAAATTAAAAGATGTCAGGGTGTGGATAGATGCTGTCGTCCAAATATTTTTTACTTTGAGTATAGGTTTTGGCATTATGATTGCTTATGCTTCCTATCTTCCTAAAAAAAGTCAGATAGTGAAAGATGCTGTAACAATCTGCGTTGTCAATAGTTGTTTTTCCTTGATAGCGGGTTTAGGCGTGTTTTCTGTGGTTGGCTATATGGCATATAAGCTTTCCCTCCCTATCGATCAAGTAGTGGATAAATCGATTGGTCTCGCGTTTGTTGTTTTTCCCAAGGCAATAGGGATGCTTCCCGCCTTTCCTAAATTGTTCGGGGTTCTCTTTTTCAGTTGCCTGGTAATTGCGGGATTGTCTTCCTCTATTTCTATCTTAGAAGCCTTTACATCAGGAATCATTGATAAATTTCATTACCCTCGCAAGGCGGTTGTCTCTGTTCTTGCTATTGCAGGGTTCATGGGAAGTATAATGTTTACCACACAGGGAGGGCTTTTCTGGATAGATATTGTGGACCACTTCCTGACTCAGTATGGATTAGTCTTGGGAGGAATTTTAGAATGTATTTTAATCGCTTGGATTTATAGGGCTTATAAGCTGAGAGAATACATGAATAAGTTTTGCCTGTGGAGATTGCCTTCTTTATGGGATTATACAGTTAAACTGATAATTCCTGTTGCCTTGGCAGTGATACTTATAAACAGCTTAATAAAAGAATTAGCCAGTCCTTACGAAGGATATCCATGGCTGGCGATTGTTCTTATAGGAAGAGATTGGGTGATATTTACTCTATTTTTTGCTGTGATTGTTGCTGCCAGGCAGTGGGGACGCCAACCGGATGAGCCAATTGAGGGATTGAAGATTGACGATTGAAGATTGGTGTAAGACCGATCAATAGACAATAGACAATAGACAATAGACAATAGACAATAGACAATCGTCAATCGACAATGGATATAACTTTCACTTTTTCAAACATTTGACCGAATAGTTTATTAGGATCAGATTATGAAGTATAAGAATATTGCCCAATTGATTTGGGGATTCCTTTTGATCATGGCAGGGGCTTCCGTTATTATCAAGGTCCACATGGTTTTTCCGATTTCCGAGGGGCTTACATTTCGACAAATTGCGCTGTATATTCTTGCTGTTATGCTTATAGGCGCAGGCATAAAAAAAGTTTTTCTCCTTTTTCACGATAAGGAGAAGAGGTAGATATGCCGGTTGTAGATTTATCCAAAAAAGTAGGGACCAAACCAGATCGGGAATCCGAAGTCTCCGCGCTGAGACGCGAGGTAGAATACAGTAAAAAGTGTCAGGCGATAACCAATAAGATACATGCAGCTAAAAACATTGATGAAATCTTGATCGATATCAAGAACGACATGCTGGATTTCTTTGGCGCTGATCGGTTAACCATATATGTGGTAGATGGCGCCAAGAGAGAGCTGTTCTCCAGGGTAATGTCCGGAGACGAGGTAAGTGAGATAAGGGTTCCGATCTCGGGTTCCAGTATTTCAGGCTATGCGGCCGCGTATAATAAGGTGGTCAATATTAAAAGCGCTTACGATAAAAAAGAGCTTTCCGCTGTTGACCCTAATATGAAGTTTGATTCTACGTGGGATCAAAAGACCGGTTACCGCACAAAACAGGTCCTTGCAGTCCCCATAGTCCACAATCAATATATCCTTGGCGCCATTCAGGCGATCAACAAAAAAGACAAATCAGATATTCCTTTCAGCCAAAAAGATGCCGAGTCATTATTGGACATGGGCAGAACCCTCGGCATTGCTATTTTTAATCAGAAGCGGATGGCCAGGGCCCGCCCGAATAAGTTCGATTATCTTCTGGAAAACCATCTTCTTACACAGAAAGAACTTCCCAAAGCTGTTGCAGATGCCAGGAAATTAAAATGTGACATTGAAACAATTTTGATGAAAAATTACAAGATTTCAAAATCGGACATCGGCAAATCGCTCAGCCATTTCTATAAGGTCCCCTTTGAGGAATATAATGATCGCGTTCCGATTCCCGGGGAGCTTTTAACAAACATGAAGGTTAACTTTTTGCGAAACAATCATTGGGTCCCCCTCCGCAAGGAAAAGGATGCCATAATTATTGCTATAGACAATCCCTATCATCTCCAAAAGATTGATACGATCAAATCGCTTTTTTCAACAGGACAACGGCTCGCGTTTCATGTTGCTCTTAAAGAAGATATCGAGAAATACATTAAACTCTTTTTTTCCACTGGTTAGGAAGACGTGGGTTCCATTGACGAACTCCTCGGCAAGTTAGAGTCGGAAGAAGAGGAAGTTGAAGAGACGCAAGACGCGATAACAGAGCAGGACAGCGCTATTGTCCAGTTGGTAAACAAGGTTATCCTCGATGCATATGCGCGCGACGCTTCGGATATTCATATTGAACCCTATCCAGGGAAGAAGAATACGGAAATCAGGTATCGAATAGATGGCTCCTGTATGGTGTATCAAACTGTTCCATACAATTACCGCAACGCCCTTGTCTCTCGAATCAAGATTATGGCCGAGCTTGATATCGCCGAGCGCCGTAAGCCACAGGACGGAAAAATAAAATTCAAAAAATATGGCGGCAAGGATATCGAACTCCGCGTGGCAACTGTCCCTACTGCCGGCGGGATGGAAGATGTGGTGATGCGGATCTTGGCCGCGGGAGAGCCGATCCCGCTGGATAAGATGGGATTTTCGAAAGCAAATTACGAAGACTTCATTTCAATTGTAACCAAACCGTACGGTATTATTTTTGTATGCGGGCCGACCGGTTCCGGAAAGACGACCACGCTTCATTCTGCCTTGGGACATATCAACAAGCCGGAACGCAAGATATGGACGGCGGAAGACCCTGTGGAAATCACGCAGGTAGGATTAAGACAGGTGCAGGTCAAGCCGAAGATAGGGTTTGATTTTGCGACAGCCATGCGGGCTTTCTTAAGGGCAGACCCGGATGTTATAATGGTTGGTGAGATGAGGGACAAGGAGACAACCCATATCGGTATCGAGGCATCCTTGACAGGGCATTTAGTGTTTTCCACCCTTCATACCAACAGCGCTCCGGAGAGTATCACGAGACTTCTTGACATGGGAATGGATCCTTTTAATTTTGCTGACGCCATTCTTGGGATTCTGGCCCAGCGCCTGGTGAGAACCCTTTGTGCGAGTTGTAAAAAGGAGTATAATCCTACAGAACAAGAGTATAACGAATTGGTTCGTGAATACGGCAAAGATGACTTCCAGAAAAATGTCAACATCCCTTATTCTAAGGATCTCAAGCTCCGTAAACATCAGGGATGTGAAAAATGCAACAACACCGGCTACCGGGGACGGATGGGACTGCATGAACTCTTGAAGGGGACCGATACCATGAAAAAGTTGATTCAGGAAAAGGCCACGATGGAAACAATTCGTGGCCAGGCCATCGCCGACGGCATGACAACTCTAAAACAGGATGGTATTGCAAAAGTCTTTACAGGTCATACTGATCTGTTGCAGGTGAGAATGGTCTGTATTAAATAGGTCCATCCAGAAACGGCATATTTTGTCCCAATACGGCGTTCTCCGCTAGAAACCTTTGTGCGGCCTTGTCTTGTGACAAAATCTACCATTTCTGGATGGACACTAATCCACCAATCTTCAATCGACAATCTTCAATCTTCAATCTTCAATTCTTCCTCAAACTTCTTCAACTGTTCCTCATAATATTTTCTGTTGCCGGGATTCATTGCCAGCGCGCGTTTTTCTGCCTCAATAGCCAGTTTGTATAACCCGTTTACATAATAGGTTTCCGCCAGTGTATCCAGGATATAAGGGGTTTTCTTCAAATTCACTGCTTGAATTGAGTAGGCTAACGCCTTGGAGTAATCCCTTTTTTCGACGTCTTCACAGGTGGCATAGAGCCATGCGAGATTGTTGAGCGCCTCGGGATTGTCCGGGGCCAATTTCAAAGTTTTTTCATAGGAACGGATCGCTTTTTCGTATTCTTTATTTTCGTGGTAGAGCGATCCAAGTGTCAGATGGAGATTGGGATTATTCGGGTCTTGCTCGAGTTTGCGATTTACCGCTGTTTCTATGAAATGTAAGTTGAGAGTCTTTCCCATGTCGCCGAAATTTATTGCGTATCCAAAATAGCCTGCCAACAGTAATCCGCAGAAAAACAAGATCATGCTTTTCCGGAGCTTACGGTCATGTCGTGTAATCCATTGTTTGTCTGCGGCACATTTCTTCAGATAATCGATCCGCTCTTGAATACTGAAATGATGCCAGCTTGGAGTGTCCTTGGCGGAGCCGGTATAAAAGGCGATCTTTTCAAGAGAGCTGATCAGCGCCCGGGGGTGCCCTTGAACCGTAAAGGCGTACAGATCAGCCTGTCGTTCGCAATTACGCATAAAGTACCCGAACAAAAAGCGGAAGTAGATCAAAAGTAGCAACGCGAGGGAGAGGGTGAAAGATATCGATACAAGGGTAGACTCTTCGATGCGAATTGTTTTTGGCAGCGTATAAAGCCAATCGCTGGATAAAAGGAGATAAAGAATTACGTCAAATGACGCATAGGAAAGAATCATATAACCGACAAGAAAAGCCAGGTAAAAGAGGAGGTGCTTTTTCTTAATATGACCGATTTCATGTGCTATCACTGCATCAAGCTCTTCCTCGGTCAGGATGGAGAGCAGGCCTTTGGTTATCAAGATATATCGAAAGCGTTTTATTAGCCCCATTACCCCCGCAGTCAGCATTTTTCCCTCAAACACGGGCCACAGCATAATGTTGCGGACCGTAAAACCGGCTTTTTCGCAAAGCGTCTCAATGCGATCTCTGACCGGACCTTTTAGGGGACGACACTTCCAGAAAAATTGCACCAGCGCCGGTATATACACGGCCATTGCCCCCAGGAACAAGGAAAACAGAAGAACCTGTCCCTCAGGGGATGATAATAACTATTGGGGGGCCTCAAAAGGGAGATATCCTATGAAAACGGAGGCCAATGAAAACAAAATCCATGCTATGACAAAGTGGATATAGAAAGATATATGGGAAGTCACAAATGCTCGCCGGGTTAATTCGGTCCGAAACAGCACGCGGTATGGTTGGTAAGCAAACCACCAGATAATGGCCAAGTGGCCGATAAAAAGGAGTAAAAAGCAAACAGCAGCCAGGGTTGGAATTTGAGCAAAGAGAGGAATTTGGATTAAAAAGATTTTGAGATTCAAGCAATAGATATTTACCGCGAACAGCGTGATCGCCAAAATGGCATGTTGAGTAAAAAGAAGATCGTAACGGTGTTGGAGTGTCGTATTGTCCGGCTGTTCCAATCCTTTTCGAGTCAATGCTTTGTATCTATGGGAATTGATTGCTATGAAGAAAAACAGGTTAAAGACAAAAGCGCCTATTGTTTCAGCTCCGCCAAGACAGGTTTTTTCCGGGGGTAGATAAGTGGTATAGATAAGGATGACTATGATAAAGTAGATAAAATTGGTGAACATTTTCGATGCTGCCTCGTGATACCCCGCAGCTTGTCGCAGGGTTCTTTATTGCCTCTTGTTTCCCATGGTATCAAACGATATAGAGTTTATAAATAGAAATATCAAGGGGTGTTTTTCCGTATTTGTTGCTACAATATCTTCTAAAGTTAGTATGCTATAGTGTCGATTAATTTTATACTTCGATCTTTTATACGAGGAGCACAGTATAAATGTCCAAAGCTAAACGCCTTGTTATTATTGGCATATCTTTTGGAATGGGATTTGCGGTTACACTCTCAATCATAATAGGAGCATTCTTCTGGCATCAAAGCCGCCCCAGGCCGTGGAACACAAAAGCAATCATTGCAATTTATGACCATGTTGATACAGAAGGAGTGGATAATAATTTTGTATTTTATTACACTTTGCACAACGCCACTGAGTATGATTATAAAATTTCAAACTTGTCGGATGTGATAACAATGGCTGTATTAAAAAAACAAAATAGTTTGAGTGGCTCACCCAACGATGAATTTTTTAAACCCGATTGTCCGATTTTCATTCCTGTGAAACAACGCATTAGATTTGCAATTCATTTGAAGCACCCCTTTGACAATAAACTTAAAGAAGGCGCTACAAAAGAGGAGAGAAAAAAATACAGAGAATATCTTGAAAAGTATGCTGACGAACAATTTTCCAACCTGGGCGGTTTTGTTCTGTTTGATGAAGCAAATCGTTATCAGATAAATCTCGCATGTGGATGGAAAAAAGATGACTCCTAACCCTTCTTATCCCCTTTCGTCTATGTCAAGTCAATGAAACACATCCCCCATTTTTGCTTGACTTTTTTGACCATTCAAATCTAATATATCAAGTTTGATAATTTCGTAAAAAGTCTCGATAGCTTGTCATTTCGAGCGAAGCGAGAAAACTTTGTCCTGTAATATACTGGAAATATAAGATTTCTCCCTTTTCGACCGAGGGGAGAAATCTTAAATGACAAATTCGTTGAATACGACTTTTTACGAAACCGTCAAGTTTGATGACTTCGTAAAAAGTCCATTTTGTTCACTTCATGAGCATTTTGGGCGCACTGGAGGCGTTCAGCTAAAATTCTAAAACTCGGGCTAACGCCCTCAAACAGTTAGAATTTTTAACGCTGAACGACTCAAGTGCTTTTCTCCCAAAATGCTCAAAGTCGTTCACAAAAGACTTTTTACGAAACCATCAACCTTTGCTTGAGATGAAAAAGTGTTATAAGAGTATATGCAAAGGTCTCATCTTGTCTGAAATGCGGCGAAAGAGGTGATGAGCATGATAACAGAAAATGATAAGGATATAATCATACGGTGTGGTAAAAAATACAATGTTTCTTATATCGTCCTATTTGGTTCTTCGATAAGAACGGACAAAAAAGCCAACGACATAGACATTGGGGTAAAGGGGCTTGAACCCCGCTTGTTCTTCAAATTTTATGCTGAGCTGTTTAAACATTTATCAAAACCTGTTGATCTTGTTGATCTTTCCAGGAAGTCGTTGTTTAACGAACTCGTAGAAGAAGACGGGGTAAGAATTTATGGATAAGTTGCCCAAGCACATTCTTGCGGAAAAAGAGAATGTTGAGATAGCGTTGAGTAATCTCAAGTATGCTATGGCAAGAAGAGAGAAGTCAGTTATCGAATTAGCAGCTATCGGTACGTTTCTTCATAATATCTATAATGGGATAGAAAATATTTTGAAGCAAATTCTCCATGCAAAAGATATTGAAATACCTAAAACCGATGCGTGGCATAAGGACCTATTAAACCTTTCAGTATCTAAAGGGATTATTTCAGAGAGCCTATCTGATAAAATTTATGAGTACCTAACTTTTAGGCATTTTTTCGTTCATGCATATGGATTCATGCTTGAGGAAGGCCACTTAGAAGGTCTGGCTCATAACATTCCAGACGTTTGGTCACAATTTCTATTAGAAATAGAGAACTTGCTAAAGGAATAAATACCAGATGCATAAAAGTATGACCCTGTTTGCTCCGTGCTGTGGACGATTAACTTTGGAACAGGTGGACGGATTAAGGGAAAAAGCGGTATGAGGTTTCGTTTTTTAACTTATGAACAAGCAAAAGAAAAACACCCTGACGCCTATATCGAACTAAGGTACAGACGCGTAGACTCAAGCTATCCGGGACATGAAAATGTTCCTGTCTCCACTGCCCCCGCCATGAGACCTTTGAAAAACGTGACATTTTTTTGTCAGGCAAGTTGAGCGAAGTGAAATCCCGTCGCCGGGGGAAGG
>JAUVFC010000184.1 GCA_030594505.1 Desulfobacterales bacterium | reverse complement strand
AGAAGCTAAACGTTAACCACGAAGTATTGTCGGAACCATCCGAGTCACCGTCTCCGGCAAAGGAAATTAAAGTGGACGCCTAAGATGGCAATGTTTGCGAGAAGACACCCCGTTATTTTTTCATTTTTGGTAGTTGTTATTATATGTATCTGTTTTTTTGCGGCGGCCGTTTTCTTCTTTTTAGGTAGAAGCGATTCTGCATTTGAATTTGGCGACAAGGTAGGGGTTGTCGAAGTTAAAGGTATTATTACCAATGCCAGGTCAGTAGTAAAACAACTAAAAGAGTTTCGCAAAGATGAAAGTGTCAAAGCTATTGTCTTAAGGATAGATTCTCCCGGGGGGGGCGTGGCTCCTTCCCAGGAGATTTATAATGAAGTGGCAAAGACTGTCCTGATTAAAAAAGTGGTCGCTTCCATGGGATCGGTTGCTGCTTCCGGGGGATATTATATAGCAGCCGGGGCAGATCATATCATGGCCAATCCCGGGACCATCACCGGCAGCATCGGCGTTATCATGGAATTTGCTAATGTGGCGGATATCATGAATAAGATAGGGCTTGGCGCTGAGATTATTAAAAGTGGTCCTTACAAGGATATCGGGTCACCTTTACGGAAGATGACGCCGGAAGAACGAGCGCTTCTTCAAGAGTTTATCGATAATGTTCATCGCCAGTTTGTAGAGGCAGTGGTGCGTGGGCGAAAGATGGATATAGAAAAGATAGACTCAATTGCGGATGGGCGTATTTTTTCAGGAGAACAGGCAAAAAAGTTTGGGCTGATTGACGGCCTGGGAGGCCTGGAAGACGCCATTGCTACGGCGGCAAAACTGGGGGGAATTAAAGGGGAGCCTGTTGTTGTTTATCCCAAGAAGAAAAGGTTTTCGTTGTTGGAATATTTGCTGGGCCGGTCTGTTGAAGATTTACTCGATATCATATCCGGAACTCCCTTTCGGAAGTTTGGCTATTTGTCACCATGGTTAAAAGCGAACTGATAGAATCGGTAGCCCGGGCACATCCGGGAATTTACAAAACTGATATCGCTGTAGTTGTGGAAACCATATTTAAAGAAATGGGGAAAGCGCTGATGCGAGGTGAAACAATTGAACTGAGAAGATTCGGTTCATTCAGGGTTGTAAATCGTAGACCTGTGAGCGGGAAAAATCCAAAGACAGGCAAGCCGATGGAAGTTCCTGCCTGGCGGCATGCGCGCTTTAAGCCATCGAAAGTTTTAAGAGACTTCATTAATTGATGGCGTCGTAAAAAGCCCAATCTACTGCGTTGTAGTAGTTTTTCAGGCATTCGACATACCATATGTATGCCTTCATACCCGAAAAACTACTACGCCTTGTATATTGACCTTTTTACTTAGCCATCCTTTATCAAACTCAAGACTTTTTACGAGATCATCATTAATTGACGGTTTCGTAAAAAGTCTTCAATTCGCTATTCTACAAAAAACTGCTCACATCTCCCAAACCTTCTCGTATCACCTCGGGAATATCATCCATTAGTGAGATAATGCTGGAAGGTTGCCCCGGTACCGGGCCGCCATCTATGACCGCGTCTATTTGACCACCAAAGAAATCATGAAGTAATGATGGGTCGGAAAATATTTGTCCGTCCGGAGTGGCGGCGGTAGTATTAAGTATGGGGTTGCCAAAGGTTTTTACCAGGGTTGTACAAATCGTATTAGCGGGTACCCGGATTCCTACAGTTTTGCGTCTTGTAATCATGATCTTGGGAACCATTTTTGATCCGGGAAGGATAAATGTGTAAGGGCCGGGCAGAAGACGCCTCATGGTTCTGTACGCGTAATTGGAAATCTTGGCATAACGGCTTATGTGCTTTAGATCGGAACATATAAAACTAAAAGGCTTCTCGTGGTTTTGTTTTTTCAGCCTATATATCTTCTGGATTGCCTGCTTGTTGAATATGTCACATCCGATGCCGTAATAGGTATCAGTGGGATAGGCTATGACCCCTCCTTGTTTCAGGACATAAACTATCTCATTAATCAGGCGCGGCTGAGGATTTTGTGGGTTTATTTCAATCAACATTGTGTTTGTCACTTGTCATTAGTCATTTGACATCTATTTTCTGACATCTGTCTTCTGTGAGATGGAGATATAGTTTTGCGATAGACTCTTGTCAAGGTGTTTGTTCTTTGTTCCATAGCTTAACTCTTAAATAAATCGTTGCAATGGATTCCCCCTTTTGTTATGTAATTTTACAAAAACGCTCTCACAATAGGGGTATTTGCGATTAGGCAAGAAAATGGAATAATTTCCTCAAGATCTTACCACGAAGGACACGAAGAACACGAAGGTATTTATAAATCAGTTCTAATCTTCGTGTCTCTTCGTGTCCTTCGTGGTTTACACGGCTGTGTTTCGTATACAGCGATTTTAGGAGACTATTTTGTTCCGTAGTTCTGGAAGCCTTTTCAGGGCATAAGTTCCGGAAAATTATTTGAAGATCGGAGAAGAGATTATGGATGAGTTTTCACTCGAAGACGGGTTGACATTTGATGATGTTCTGTTGGTTCCGAGCTATTCGGATATTCTTCCCAAAGACGTGGATGTCTCTACGTGGCTTACTCCCGGCATAAAACTTAATATCCCGATTGTCAGCGCGGCCATGGACACTGTGACCGAAGCGGATGCCTCCATCAGTCTTGCCCGCGAGGGTGGCATCGGCTTCATACACCGGAATATGAGTATAGAGAGTCAGGTATTAGAGATTGACAAGGTCAAGAAGTCAGAAAGCGGTATGATTGTAGACCCTATCACTATTCAGCCCGATCTGAAGGTTCATGCGGTGCTCGAATTAATGGAAAGATACAGAATTTCAGGCTTCCCAGTGGTAAAAGGAGACCAACTGGCAGGGATTGTTACCAATCGTGATCTAAGATTCGAGACCGACTTAGAGAAACCGGTCTCTGAAATAATGACCAAGGAGAATTTAGTGACGGTTCCTGTCGGGATTACCCTGGAGGAATCGAAAAAGTTGTTGCATAAGCATAGGATAGAAAAACTTTTGGTGGTGGATGACACGGGACGGTTGACAGGACTGATTACCATAAAAGATATAGAAAAGATCAAAAAATATCCGAATGCATGCAAGGATGACATGGGGCGCCTCCGTGTCGGGGCGGCCACAGGGGTCGGACCTGATCGCGATGAAAGGGTGGAAGCCCTTCTTGCTGCCGGAGCTGATGTGATATTGATAGATACATCACACGGTTTCTCTGAAGGCGTCCTGGAATCCGTTCGCGGTATAAAGAGTACATTTAAGGGGCCACAGCTCATAGCAGGCAATGTGGCCACGGGCGAAGGCGCGAAGGCCCTGATTAAAGCCGGCGTAGATGCGGTAAAGATCGGGGTGGGGCCTGGTTCTATTTGTACCACCCGCATTGTTGCCGGGGTAGGGGTCCCACAAATTACAGCAATCAGAAACTGCCTGGCTGTTTCAAAACAGGCCGGCATTCCTTTAATTGCGGACGGCGGAATCAAGTATTCGGGGGATGTCACAAAAGCGATCGCAGCAGGGGCCAATTCGGTGATGATAGGGAGCCTGTTCGCGGGCACTGAGGAGAGTCCCGGGGAGACCATACTCTTTCAGGGAAGAAGCTACAAGGTATACCGCGGTATGGGTTCTCTGGAGGCAATGAAAAAAGGGAGCAAGGACCGCTATTACCAAAAAGACCTGGTAGAAGACGCCAAAATGGTCCCCGAGGGGATTGTGGGGCGCGTACCGTTTAAAGGCCCTCTTTCTTCAAGTATATTCCAGCTTATCGGAGGTTTAAAGGCAGGAATGGGCTATGTTGGGTGTCGCACTATTGAGGAACTAAGAACCAAATGCAGATTTCTCCGAATTACACCGGCAGGACTCAAAGAAAGCCATGTACATGATGTGATTATTACGAAGGAGGCGCCCAATTATCGCCTCGAGTAGTAGGTCAGAGGTCAGAAGACAGAGCTATTAGGGAATCGGAGAGTGGGAGAGACGGAGAAGCGGAGTCTCTCTTCACCGTTTCACCGGTTCCCCGGTTCCCGGGCTCATCAGTATTTCCTCTGATCTCTATTCTCTGACCCCTGACTTCTAATATAAACTACGAGAGACTACCATGCACAGGGTTTTGACGACTTGCTGTTTTTGCGCTTGCGGGTGCAATCTGTATCTTGAGGTAGAGGACGGAAAGGTCGTTGGGGTGATCCCCAGCAGACAGCATCCTATTGCCAGGGGGAACCTGTGTGTTAAGGGGTGGAACAGCTTTGAGTTCGTTCATCACAAGGATCGCCTCAAGT
>JAUVFC010000125.1 GCA_030594505.1 Desulfobacterales bacterium | reverse complement strand
CTCAGGGACTTGCTCTGATGCATGAGATTCTGTATATCGCGCCCGCGCTTCGTATGCCGATCGTGATGACCCTGGTAAACCGGTCCATGTCCGGCCCTATAAGCATCTGGAATGATCACAGCGACGTTATGTCTGAGCGGGATTGCTGCTGGATTCAAACCTTTGCTGAAAACGGTCAGGAGGCGTACGACCTTACGCTGCACGCCTTCAAAGTTGCCGAGCACGCCGATGTACTTCTTCCGGTTATGGTCAATCTGGATGGATTTACGCTCAGCCATGTGGTCGAACCGATAGAAATGATGACACAGGCTGAGGCAAAAAAATATCTCAAACCATATAAACCAAAACTGACGCTTGACACAAAGCATCCCGTAACCATGGGAGGCGTAGGACTGCCGGCTGTCTATACCGAGGCAAAGAAACAGTATGAAACAGCAATTACCGCTTCGAAAAAAGTCATCATCGACGAGTGGAAAGAGTTCGGCAAACTCTACGGGCGTCACTACAAACCGATTGAGACATATAAAACAAAAGGGGCTGAAATCGTCCTTATGACTATGGGTTCTATCAGCGAAACAGCGATGACTGCTGTTGACGCTATGCGGGATAAAGGGATTCCGGTCGGTCTGATGAGATTCCGGCTGTGGAGACCATTTCCGCTTCAGGAATTCCAGCGGGCGGTCAAGGGGATAAAGACGCTGGCAGTTGTTGATCGCGCTATATCCTACGGATCGCAGGGCGGGCCGGTATACATGGAAGTCAAATCAGCCCTATATGATCAAACAGAGAGACCTCAAGTATTTGGATTTGTCGCAGGCCTCGGAGGACGCGACGTGACTACCGACATGTTTGAAGAGATCGTCACAAAGGCTACACGGTATGCAAAAAAGGGGAAAGGCCCTGTTTACGAGATGATTGGAGTGAGGGAAAAATGAGTAATAATGCAGCCAAAGACCTGAAAAATTTTAAAGCGTTTACCCAAAAAACATTACCCAAGGTGGAGCCACTCGCCTATGGACACAGGGCCTGTCAAGGATGCGGGGAGGTTTTAGCTCTGCGCCTTGCCATGAAAGCCCTCGGAAATGATACCATCGTGGCGAGCGCAACCGGGTGTATGGAAATCATAACATCCTCCTTTCCGCAGACTGCCTGGAGAATTCCGTGGATACATGTGGCATTTGAAAACGCCTCTGCTGTGGCAACAGGAATCGAAGCAGCACGGAAGGCAATGATGCGCAAAGGAAAACTTCCTAAAAAGCGGCCTAATATCGTGGCCCTGGGTGGTGACGGCGCTCCCGCGGATATCGGTCTTCAGTCGCTTTCAGGCGCCTTTGAACGGGGACACGACTTTACATACCTTTGTTTTGATAACGAAGCGTATATGAACACCGGTGTCCAACGTTCCGGTTGTACCCCGTACGGCGCCATGACCACTACTTCACCTCCCGGAGAATTGAGCATCGGCCAGTATACATGGAAAAAGAACGTCCCTGCTATTGCTGAAGCGCACAATATACCGTATGTGGCAACAGCAACAGTTGCGTATCATATCGATCTTATGAACAAAGTTAAAAAGGCATCCATGGTTAAAGGACCGGCTTATGTTCACATCTTGTCACCCTGCCCCACTGGTTGGGGATCCAGGGGAGATAGCGCTATCCTGACCAGCCGCCTCGCTGTCCAGACAAAGGTGTTTCCTCTCTATGAGGTAATCGACGGCAAGACCATCATATCCAAAGAGATCAAAAAGCCAAAGCCGATCACAGAGTATCTCAAAACCCAGAGACGCTTTCGTCACCTGGATAACAACACCGTATCGGCCATTCAGAAGCGCGTGAATGAGGAATATAAAGCGCTGCTCAAAAAAGCGGGAGCGTAGATAATAGAGGACAGAGAGTAGAGATCAGAGAATAGAGAAAAAGGCTGTTCAAAATTGTATTTTGGACAGCCTTTTTTATTGATGAACTTTAGGCTTGAACTTTTCGGCTGTTATGGTAGATATACCTTGAACCTAACAACCTTAACCATCATTTGAACCAACTAGTGGGAGCAGCTTTGCAGCCCGAGAAAAATCATCAATCTTCAATCTTCAATCGAAAATCGTCAATTTAAAAGAGGGACTATCCAAACTATGGCGAAATGGGACAAAAACAGACGTGTCCTGGTACATGAACACTCCAAATTCTGGAAGCATCAGATCTGCGAAATAGATGAACCGAACGTCCAGAGAGATGTCTTTCCGTATGATACTGTCAGCCGGATCGATTTTGATTTTAAGCTGATTGCGCCTGATCCGGCAAAGGATTTTCTTATCACTGACTCCACATTCAGAGATGGTCAGCAGGCACGGCCTCCTTATACGGTAGACCAGATCGTCCATATCTTTGATATCCTCCACCGCATGGGAGGACCCAACGGTGTTATACGTCAAAGCGAATTTTTTCTTTACAGCAAAAAGGATAAAGAAGCTGTCACGAAATGTCTTGAAAAGGGGTACAGATATCCGGAAATCACGGGATGGATCCGGGCCAATGATAAGGACCTCACATTAGTTAAAGAGATGGGGCTCAAAGAGACCGGCATACTCACATCAGTCTCGGACTACCACATCTTTTATAAGTTGAATACAACCAGAAAAAAGGCAATGGCGGCTTATCTGAAGATTGTGAAAAAGGCCCTTGCTATGGGGATTGTGCCGAGATGCCACTTTGAGGATATCACCCGGGCGGATATTTACGGATTTTGCGTACCTTTTGCTATTGAGCTGATGAAACTGCGAGAAGAGACAGGGATAGACGTAAAAATTCGGATGTGCGACACACTCGGCTTTGGAATCACCTATCCGGGGGCTGCCCTCCCACGGAGTGTACCGAAACTGGTAAGAGCGCTGATCGAAGATGCCGGAGTACCCGGCCACCTTTTAGAATGGCATGGCCACAATGACTTTCATAAAGTAGTCATCAACGCCACCACTTCATGGTTGTATGGATGCGGCGCTATCAACGGAACACTCCTCGGATTTGGAGAACGAACCGGGAATACCCCTATTGAAGCTGTCATTATGGAATGCATAGCGCTCACCGGAGAGACTAATGGCATTGACACCACGGTTATCACGGAAATGGCCGAGTATTTTAAAAACGAACTATCTTATCAGGTCCCCCCGAACTATCCTTTTGTAGGATCTGATTTTAACGCAACCAGCGCGGGCATTCATGCGGACGGGCTGATCAAGAACGAAGAAATTTATAATATTTTTGATACGAAAAAGATCTTAAACCGCCCGGTACAGGTCATTATAACAGACAAATCAGGCACGGCCGGCATAGCACACTGGATCAATACAAAACTGAAGCTCGCCGCCGGCGAAAAGGTCGATAAGCGTCATCCGGGAATCATAAAGATACACAAGGTGATCATGTCCCAATATGAAGACGGGCGGACCACCTCCGTTTCAAAAGAGGAACTGACAAAGTGGGCTCACAAGTACCTGCCCGATTACTTCCACTCGGAATTCGACGAATTGAAAGCCAAGGCATATGATCTTGCCGCCCATCTTGTAGAAGATCTGATTCAGCTTCCCGGTATACGGTCAATGAAACCGAAAAAGCAGGAACCGATTTTAAAAAAATTTTTGGAGGACAGTCCGTTTATCCAATATATATACATTACCGACCAGGAAGGTCGTCGTATCACGCACAATATTACCCATGTGACCGATAAGGCAAAATACAAAACAGCGGTTATCGGTGAAGACCTTTCAGACCGTCCGTGGTTTTCACGACCCATTGCGACGGGAGAAGTATTTGTAACCGATTTTTACACTTCCAAGTATACGGGCAAGCTGTGTATCACGGTATCGGGTCCTATCAGCGATAAGAATGACGAGATCACAGGGGTTCTTGGTGTGGATATGAAGTTCGAAAATCTGGCAAAGATGCAGAAAAATGGAGATATCTAACACATGAAGGAATTCGAAATCACAATAGAAGGCAAAGCCTATAAGGTAAAAGTTGAACAATTCGAGGGAACACACGCGTCGGTTGTCGTAGACGGCAAACAGTATGATGTGGACGTGAGCGGCATGGATCTTCGAATGCCACCGCCGGCCTTTGCCCGAAAGCCCTACGCACAAAGATCGGGGATGAAGACAACGCCAACACCAAGCCCCTCAAAACCTGATACCCCCGCTACGCCTCCTCCCAGCGCTAAGCCTGTTGTTTCTACCGGAGGTGGGGGAGCGATTACCGCACCAATGCCCGGACTGATCCTTGATGTCATGGTAAAGGTTGGAGACAGTGTCGAACAAGGAGCCATGGTACTGAAAATGGAGGCCATGAAGATGGAAAATGAGATCCCCTCTCCTGTTGGCGGGATTGTGAAGAATGTTGCGGTAAAAAAGGGGGATAGTGTCGCTACCGGTGAAATACTACTTGAAATAGAATGATACGAAAAGAATTCGGGAATTGCGAATTGAGGAATTGAGAAATTAAAGGGACTTCCACTAATTCCTGAATCCCTAAATTCCACAATTCCTGAATTCCCTAATTTAGGAGGTTACAATGTCAGTTGATGAAAAGATTCAGGCTCTCGCTGAAAAAAACACAGAAGCAGAACTCGGGGGCGGCGAGGCAAGAATCGAGACACAGCACAAAAAGGGGAAGTGGACGGCACGAGAACGAATCAACTACTTCCTTGACGAAGGAACATTTGAGGAATTTGATAAATTCGTCTTACACCAGAGCACCGATTTTGGATTAGACAAACAGCGTTTCCCCGGAGACGGAGTGGTGACCGGTTACGGTACTATCGACGGAAGGCCCGTCTATGTTTTTGCCCAGGATTTTACCGTGTTAGGAGGATCATTAAGCCTCACGGTGAGTGAAAAAATTTGTAAAATCATGGACATGGCCCGAAAAGCCGGCATTCCGTGTATCGGACTAAACGATTCCGGAGGAGCGCGAATCCAGGAGGGAGTAACAAGCCTTGCCGGATACGGTGATATCTTTATGCGAAACGTTCTCGCATCCGGGGTAATCCCGCAGATTACGGCAATTATGGGACCCTGTGCAGGTGGGGCCGTCTATTCTCCGGCCCTTACGGATTATATTTTCATGGTGGAAAACACGAGCTACATGTTTATTACAGGCCCTCAAGTCATCAAAACCGTCACCCACGAAGAAGTGACCCCTGAAAAACTGGGGGGCGCCATGACCCACAACGCCACCAGCGGGGTGGCCCATTTTTCAGGGAAAAACGACCAGGAAGTCCTGTCCATGATTCGCCACCTGTTAAGCTTCCTGCCACAAAACTACCAGGAGAAGCCCCCTTCTGTAGCGCCCACGGATGATCCGAATAGAATTGACATGGGCCTGCGAGAGGTGATCCCCGACAGCCCGAAGCTCCCTTATGACATCCGACAAATCGTCCACTCCGTGGTGGACAACCACCATTTTTTCGAGGTCCAGGCCCGCTACGCTCCCAACATCATAATCGGTTTCGCCCGTCTCAACGGTATGACGGTGGGCATCGTTGCCAACCAACCAGCGGCTTTTGCCGGATGTCTTGACATTAACGCGTCGGTAAAAGGCGCAAGGTTTGTAAGGTTCTGCGATTGTTTTAACATTCCGTTGATCACCTTTTGCGATGTGCCCGGTTTTCTGCCGGGAACGGCTCAGGAATATGGGGGCATCATTAAGCACGGCGCCAAGTTAATATATGCCTATT
>JAUVFC010000087.1 GCA_030594505.1 Desulfobacterales bacterium | reverse complement strand
TGGCGTTGATCTTTTTTAAGATGCTTGCGACTTCGATTACCCTCGGATCAGGAGGGGCCGGGGGGATTTTTGCTCCAGCCCTTTATGTCGGCGCGGTCGCCGGGGGAGGGTTTGGCGCTATAGCCAATCTCTTGTTTCCCCAACTCGTTTCGAACCCGAACATTTTCGCGATAGTGGGAATGGGCGCCTTTTTGGCAGCTACCACACATGCCGCGATTACCTCCATCTTTCTGATTTTTGAAATGACCAACCAGCTTGAAATCGTGCTTCCGGTGATGTTTGCCTGTGTTGTTGGAACCCTTATTTCTCGTGGCCTGCAAAGGGAATCGATCGATACATTTCAGCTCGTGCAAGAAGGTATTGATTTACATGAAGGTAAAGAACTGCAGGTTATGAAGTCGATCAAGGTAAGAGATTCCATGAGCAGTAATGTGCAGGTTGTACCAGAGAGTATGTCTCTGCGAAGGCTTAGGAGTGTATTTTCTGAGAGTAAGTTCTCCTGTTTTCCTGTGGTGAATGAGAACAACCTCCTTGCCGGAATCATTTCTCTTCAAGATTTTCGTTCCATTCTCCTTGAAGAAGCAGCAGAAGATCTGATCATTGTAAAAGACATTGCCACCGAAGAGACAATAACCGTTTTTTCAGATGAAAGCCTTTATGACGCTAATGAAAAGATGTCTTATCGACAGATCGCCCGGCTTCCGGTAGTCGAGAACAATGATCCTAAAAAGCTTGTGGGCATCCTGTCTAAAAGGGATATTCTCGCAGCATATAATAAGGCGCTTGTGGAGCGCTTTCGCCACTAAGTGTTCATCCAGAAACGGCATCTTTTGACCCAATACGGCGTTCTCCGCAGGTTTTTGTCCTCAACGTAGCCGAGCTACGCCTGCGGCAGAAACCTTTGTGCGGCCTTGTCTTGGGACAAAAGCTACCGTTTCTGGATGAACACTAAACCCTCCAAGAGAGCTTTGCATAATGCGACATTTTTTCGTCAGGCAAGGAAGGCGAAAAAGTTAACCGGAGGAATACATTGGGTATTTCGAGGATTAAATTTTGAAGCCTGACGCCGCATCACGGACACGAAGTGAAGCGTCAGCGCTCATAATGGCAGTTATGCAAAGGTCTCTCCAACAAACCCCTGAGGGGCAATGGAAGCTTTTTCAGATAAAATAGCCAAAATTTTCGGTCGGTTAAAAACAGAAGATATCCCAAAGTGGATTCTTTTCGGCTCGATTATTGGCGTTGTTTCCGCGATAGGGGCGATTCTGTTTTTCTATGGCCTTTCCTGGCTAAAATTTTTTCTGTTCGACATACTAGGCGGTTTCTCCATGCCGGAAGCCGCGGGTGAACGGCTTGTCACCCTTCATGTTGAGAACAGTCCCAGACCGTGGGTACTCTTTTTGCTCCCCGCTGTAGGCGGACTCATATCCGGGCTTATTGTATATACCTTTGCGCCGGAAGCTGAAGGGCACGGCATTGATGCCATGCTCGATGCCTTTCATAATAAAGAGGGGCAGATACGTGGCCGTGTTCCTTTTGTCAAAGCGATTGCCTCGATTATTACCCTTGCAAGCGGGGGAAGCGCGGGGCGTGAAGGTCCGATAGCCCAGATCGGCGCGGGATTCGGCTCGTGGGTGGGAAGGGTTTTTCGCCTGAGTCCCAAGGAGCGGCGCCTCCTTCTCCTGGCCGGCACGGCCGGCGGGCTGGGAGCGATATTCCGCGCTCCTCTCGGCGGCGCCATCACCAGCATAGAAATCCTTTATAAAGAAGATCTCGAGACCGAAGCGATCATACCGTGTATTATCTCCTCGGTCATGGCGTATATTATTTTTACCCATGTCTTTGGACACCAGCCGATCTTTGATACACCGGTTTTTGAATTCACCAATCCCCTTGAAATGATTTTTTACACCATTCTCGGTCTGATCTGCGCTCCCCTCGGGATCCTCTACATAAAACTCTTTTACGGGTGCCGTGATCGAATTTTTAAAAAGATTCCGATAAAACCCCATTATGTCCCTGCAATCGGCGGTCTCGGAGTCGGCCTTCTTGGTCTTCTCACGCCAACGATTCTCGGAGGCGGTTATGGTGTGATCCAGAAAGCCATATTCAGTGAGCTCGGAATCGGGATTATGGCCGCAATTGTGCTGTTAAAAATGCTGGCCACCGCCTTTACAATCGGATCGGGGGGGAGCGGAGGTGTTTTTGGTCCATCACTCTTTATCGGTGGAATGATAGGCGGCGTGGTAGGGCATGTTGCCCATCAGATCGCGCCCGGCGTAGTGACGGATCCGGGCGCTTTTGTCCTGGTCGGAATGGCCTCTTTTTTTGCGGGGGTGGCGAATGCCCCGATAGGCGCCCTTCTCATGGTAAGCGAAATGACCGGAAGTTACTCCCTTCTTCCCCAGTTGATGCTCATTTCCTGTATCGCCCTGTTGTTCAGCCGAAAATGGTCGATCTACGAAAATCAGGTGAAGAACAAGTTTTCCTCTCCCGCGCATATTGGAGATGCTACTATCAACGTAATGAAGGGGTTGTATGTAAGGGATATCTTCAGGCCGGACAGCTATATCGTGCCGCTTCCGGAAGACCTCCGGCTGAGGCAGTTGGCCGGTGTCGTGGCCCACTCCAAAGAATCTTTTTTTCCTGTGGTCAATAAAGATTTCAAGCTGGTCGGGGTCCTTTCGCTTCGCGTGATACGGAAATACCTTTTTAAAGAGTCCCCTCTTCATGACCTTTTAGTTGTGAGAGATATTGCCGGAGAGCCGATCACCGTAAAACTGGACGACAATCTGTTTGCCGCCCTTTCCCAGTTCCTGAGTTCCGGCTACGGGGAGCTCCCCATCGTTGATTCAGAAGACGGAGCAATGTTGGGGGTGTTGAACTTGACCGAGGTCTTTTCAGCCTACCACAAGGAGATTTCCCGCCTGAAGGGGGGTGGATAAAGTAGTTATCAAAACCAAATGCCTGGATGATCCCGAAAAGATTTTATCCTTTTATCAATGAACTCATAATCCTTCACAACACTCCTGAAACGAATTTCATCTTCACTGAGTATTCCGAATTGGTATACGTCAGGCTCTTCCAGTACATCAGAAGCAATTTCGTAAAATCTATTGCCTTCAATCCACCATTTACCTTTCTGTGTAGATTTGTAGATTCCTTTTTCAGTATGGTGAAAGAAAATAATCGAGTAAGTTCCATCTTCTGAACGATTCTGTATCCATGTATGCAATATTTTTCCTTCACGACCCATATGCTTACCTTCCCATGTTCCGATAAACATATGCCTGATGTCTTCCGGCGCCCTTCTCTCGGAAGCGTTATTCAGGGTTCCACATCCGGCCTGGAGGACGATCATCAAGAATAGAGGTACTATTTTGAATCTTTTCATTGAAGTAAGATTTCCCCGTGCGAACCACTATGAGGCTGTCCGAGAATTATGTCCGCAACGAAATTAAATGATCGTATATCTTGCCTCTATACGTAATTCCTATAATATCAGAATACCAAAAGCATATCGAAACCTCAAACGTATTTTTTTCTATCAGGATACATGGTTACACTGGGAGAATTTGTTATGAAGGAGCGTGTGATCCGGGGCTTTGGTGAGACCGTTCCGAGGGTGCAGCGTAGCAGGATCAAGAACCGGATCGTTCATAAGGGGCTTCCCCCTTTTCTACAATTTCCCGAAGAAAAAACTCCCATTTGAATGCGGCGCTTGAGATCTTTCGGACGATGAGCGGAAAGTTTAGGATATAAAACTTTTTGCGAAGGCGTTATTGTTAATTTGAGTTGACACACTCATATTATCGCGATAATATGAGTGTATGAGCTCAAATTATTACATCCCAAGGATGGTGGAAGAGTATGCCTTTGATGAAACTCTGACCGGAAGGCACATGATCTTTCTGGCAGGTCCGAGGCAAGTCGGAAAGACTATGCTGGCCATGAACTGGTTGAAAAAAAAGGGTTGTGCCTCTCTCTATTTCAACTGGGATGACATCTCAACGCGGCAGGCATATCTTGCTGATAGCCGTTTTTTTGAGTCGCCCGCCAGGTCACTCGGCATTCAGGACCCCTGGATAGTATTTGACGAAATCCACAAGCGCAATCGCTGGCGAGACATACTCAAGGGAGCCTATGACCTTTTTCGAGATGATTTCAGATTCCTGATTACCGGCAGCGCCCGTCTCGATTTGTTCCGTCGTTCGGGTGATTCACTCGTGGGCAGATACAATCTGTTCCATATGATGCCTTTGAGTATACGTGAGATGACCCACACGCAACCCGACCCCTTTTTTCTGCAAGAGACAGACTGCAAGAGGATGGCAGAGATTTTCGCGGAAAAAGTTTCAGATCCGACAGGTCCGAACATTACTGAGGCATATGAGCAGTTCTGGCAGTACGGGCCTTTTCCGGAACCTTTTTTAAAGCAGAATGACCGATTTTGCAGAAAATGGCATCAGGATTATCTTAGTCTGGTGGTCAGACAGGATCTGAGGGACATAAGCAGGGTAGTGGAATTGGATAAAATAGAAAATCTCCTTTCACTTCTTTCCCCCAGAATTATGGCGCCGCTTTCCATGGCGAACCTGGCGAACGAGCTTGAAGTCGCTCACACAACAATAAAAAGCTGGCTGGAACAGTTGAAGAAATTATATCTGGTTTTTCCAGTGGCGCCTTGGACGAAAAAGATTCCAAGGGGTATTAAGAAAGAAAAGAAATGGTATTTCCTTGACTGGTACTACGCGCCTGATGGAGCTGCGCGTATGGAAAACATGATAGCGACCTACCTCTATCGCACCTGCCTTGCCATGGCCGATATGGGGTATGGCAATTACCGCCTTCATTACGTGAGAACCCTGGATAAAAAGGAGATTGACTTCGTTATTGCCCGCGACAATCAGCCCCTCTTGGCTGTGGAAGTTAAAATGGGGGATACCACAGTATCTAGGCCGCTGAGGGACCGTAACAGGTGGTTTCTCAATACGCCTACCATCGGCGTTCAGGTTGTTAACCAAAGAGGCATGCTCCAGAAATATCCGGACAATACATGGATTATGAGCGCTGAAAGGTTCTTATCCCTTTTGCTCTGAAAATTTAAAAGAATGCAAAAACGTCACACCTTCCGAGTACTCACCAGCCTTGCAAAATGTTCAAAAGAGCGGTCATAGGTTGCCTCCGCGTCGGCGGGAAAGTAACATCCCGGCAACTCCCTTGCCCTCAGATGTTAGGCTATACATTCACAGCAGATCCCCTTGCGGTCGCAGGGCTCATAAGTGCAGTTGCACTTTTTAAGATTTTCTTTTTGACGGCATTCCATAAAACGACCCCCTTATGTGAATTTTGTCCATCTGGATGGCCCGATCATAAAGCCTATTCCTTTTCCAGAATCCCTCTTATTTTTTCCGACAGCTTTTTCAGATCGAACGGTTTCTGGATAAAACCATCACATCCTCGTTCCAATATCTCGGTTGCCTGACCGTTTATGCTGTAGCCGCTGCAAAGAAGGCATTTTATATCCGGATCGATCGCTTTCAGCAGGTCATAGACTTTGCCGCCGCCAATATCAGGCATGATCATGTCCAGGATAACCAGGTCGATTTTATCTTTATCGGTTTTATAGATCTCCACTGCCTCATGCCCGCTCCTGGCTTTAAGCACGGTGTAACCCAACATATTCAAGGCTCTGGCGCCTACGCTTAATACCGGCTCTTCATCGTCTACAAAAAGGATGGTTTCCGTGCCTTTGATAAAGTCTTGAGCAAGTCTTACAGATTTTGCGACCTCCCTTTTAGATATGGGGAGGTAAATTTTAAAAGTAGTTCCATGGTCTTTTTCAGACTCCACTTCAATGTATCCCTTATGGGCTTTGATAATACCGTAAACAGAGGCCAATCCGAGACCTGTGCCCCGCCCCATCTCTTTGGTGGTAAAGAACGGGTCAAAGATCCGTTCCTGCGTCTCTTTGTCCATGCCCACACCCGTATCTGTAACAGAAAGCAACATGTAACTGCCGGGCTCAATACGAAAAGGCTTATTTTGAATATCTTTAAGAGTGATATTACGTGTCTCCAGGTATAGTGTCCCGCCATCCGGCATTGCATGGGCGGCATTTACATAGAGATTCATTAAAACCTGTTCGATCTGTCCTATGTCTGCTTCAATGGGAGGTAAGTCTTTCTGGAGCTTCTGATGAATGGTAATCTCTTTCCGGGTCCTCCCAAATGCGTTGGAACTTTCTCGAACCGCCGCATTTATGTCAAACGGTTTTACTTCATATTTACCACCCATTGCAAAGCCAAGAAGCTGGCTGGTCAGGTGAGCCCCGAGTTTGGCCCTATTCTCAATTTCCTTTACTAATTCATAATGAGGATGCGTAGGGTTAAGCCCCGTCGATATCATCAACTGTGCATTGCCCAGAACGACCGTTAACAGGTTATTGAAGTCGTGGGCAATGCCGCCGGCCAGGGTGCCAACGGCCTCCATCTTCTGGGCCTGGTGGAACTGAGCTTCCAGTTTTGCCTTTGCCTCTTCCACCTGCTTGCGCTCGTGGATATCGCGAATCAGACCGTCGTAGGACTGGAGCTTGCCTTCTGAGTCGTGATGGGGGACAGTCGTATTCTTCACCCAGCGGACGACGCCTTCCTTTCGCAAAATCCGATGCTCAATGGGCTGCACGTCTTGCCCCGAAAGCAGGCGTCTGACCAGCTCCCGGACGACCGAACGGTCTTCTTCATGCACTATCCGAATCCATAAGTAGGGGTCGGAATCAAACTCCTCGGGAGTATATCCGGTCACGGCGACACACGTAGGACCATGGATGGTTTCCGCTGGATATCCATCCTTGATGCGAACCGTGAAAACGTAGTCCGTCACCGCCTCGGTGATGCGCCGGTACCGCTCTTCACCCTCCCTCAATGCCTCTTCCGCGCGTTTGCGCTCACTGATTTCCAACTCCAACTGTTTATTCCTGTTGACTAACTCTGCAGTGCGCTCTTCCACACACCGTTCAAGTTGGTGGCGCGCTTTTCGCAACGCCGCCTCCGCGCGTTTGCGCTCGGCTTCCGAATGCTCCAAAGCAGCTATCCGCCGCCGTAATTCCGCCACTTCATTTTCCTTTACGAGCTGCTCTCTTGTCCTATTTTTATCAGTCATCTTTTGTTTATCCGAAACACAAAACCGGACAATATCCGGGAGCTATTTTCTCAGAGCGTATCCCAAGAATCGAATGTGTCTCAAACTCTTACGACATAACATTGATGGTTTCGCAAAAAGTCTTAATTCGTTTTATCGGACACGTTCTACAAAAGCATTAGTATTGGCGAATCAATATTTTTGAGGGCTGTTATCAAGGAAAAGGACCGACAACGCAGACAATAGCGGAAAGCTTACCCCCGTTAATTCAAAAAATTGAGCGGGTTCATGTCGGCATGGCAACTCCATAGGAGGCTGTCCGAGAATTATGTCCGTAACGAAAAAGAGTGAGAACG
>JAUVFC010000209.1 GCA_030594505.1 Desulfobacterales bacterium | reverse complement strand
TGCCATCAAAGATCTCAATGTCAAAGCCGGGGTTGTGCTTAACCCCGCCACGCCTCTTTCTGCAATCGACTGGATACTGGAAGATGTCGATATGGTACTTTTGATGAGTGTCAATCCAGGGTTCGGAGGACAAAAGTTTATTCCTCAATCGATTCAAAAAATAAAAGATCTGAAAAAATCTATCGAGAAAAGAGGATTGAACACACTCATTCAAGTAGATGGCGGGATTAATATTGATACTATCGGTATGGTCTCAGAGGCCGGCGCGGATGTCTTTGTGGCGGGTTCGGCAATATTTGGAAGTGAAGACTATGCAGAAACTATTAGCCGGTTCAAATCAATAATTTTTCCAGCTCCTTAAAATGTTCTATATGATAGTCTGCTGAAAGGCTTCTGTTTTTATATGCAACCAAAGGGACAGCAGCAGCTTCTGATGCGGCCTGGTCGACTTCCGAATCTCCTATATAGAGTGCCTCTTCAGGCGTTATCTTAAAGTAGCGCATAATCTTGTGTAAAGATTCCGGGTGTGGTTTCGGCCGTTGAACATCAAGGGCAGAGACAACAAAATCAAAGTGTCCCTCAAGACCGTGACTTGACAGGACATGTTTCATCGTGTCGGTTCGGTTAGTCGAAATAGCCGTGCTGTATGTGGGACGAAGGTATTCGAGAAACGGGATCAAATATGGTTCCATTTCCATATATGGAATAAAGGGAACGTAATCGATCTCCTTTCGATATGCCTGAGCAGCATCTCTAAGGCGCGGATCATCCCTGAACAGGTATGCTACGGATTCATCCGCGGTGTGCATATGGACAAAATTGCACTCGTCCTCATTCATTGTCGCTCTTTTTTTAAAACGCCTCAATATTTGATTGTAGTAGGCCTCGTTAGCGCTCCTGGAATTGAACATAACACCGTCACAATCAAAAATGACCACCTTGACATGGTTCATCCGTTCTCTCCGATCCCTCTTCTTTCTCTTTTCTGTTTGTCTGAATGCTGTAACCGTTTATTTAACGCCCTTTGGTTTTCGAATGTTACCATAAACCTTGAGAATCAGTTCCGGTTTCTCCTTCAAGTTCGTCTCCATAATAATCTTTCCATAGTACCGGCCATGTGTCGTTCGAATATTCTCAACGGTCAGAAGATACTCTCCTTCTTTCTTCCCGGCGTTCAATTTATACTTAACCTCATTTAAAATGGTCGATCGAATCTTTTTTATCAGGAGCTTTATCTCCTTGCCCGGAATGATCTCCACTTTTCGCGCAAGCTTACGATCCGCTGTGCCCCAAAAATTGATCGCCCTTGGTTTAAGGATAACATAATGTTCTATTTTCCCCCTCACCGCAAGCAAAATTTGTGAGTCATTCGGATCATTGGAAAAAACAGTAACACGTTTATTAACTGAACCGGTAATCCCTTTGGTTTTAACTTTCACCGTTATCTTTCCCTCGCCACCGGGAGGGATGCGTCTCGTAACCGAGACAGTGGTGCAGCCTCAGGAGGGTTTGACTTTTTCGATAACAAGTTCGCCGCTCCCTCCATTCTTTACGGTAAAGGTGTGAACGATCGGCTCCCCTTCGTAAACGGTTTTAAAATTAAACACCTTTTCGGCTACTATGATTTTTGGAAAAGATGACAGAGCATTTTTTTTTGAGTTGCTTGATGTATCGCATGTATCCAAATTAAGCGTCTGATCCGCTCCCAATGCGATTAAACAATCAGGAATGAGTATCAGGAACAAGCACCAGAAAATCCCAACATAGCAGTTTTTTCCGACAAATTGCCCTAAAAATTGTTTTGACATTGCCAAGGCCTCGTAATTGTGCTAAAAAATGTATAAAAAATTATAGAGAATAATTTTACGCTTTGTCAAGATTTGTGCAATGATTGAAAAAGCTAAACGATATCGACGGATAGACAGACGAAAAAGTTTGCGGCTAAGCTCGTCCTTGCCGGTTGAGTTCAGCCTGTATCACAGAGAATCAAGGGCAATTATAACAGACGGGCTGCCGGGGAATATTACTCAAATTTCTCATGAAGGGGTTTGCATTGAAACCGATACAGTACTAATAAATGGCACCCACCTCTTTACGAGCGCTATGGATGATGAATTTTTTCTTGCAATAAAGATATCCCTCCCTGATGGCTCATCCACTGTTAATATAATGGGAAGTGTGGCCTGGTATAACTTGGCGCCGGAGACCTCTCGATTCCGCTTCATCGCAGGAGTGGTTATAGCGGAAACGAAACAAGCGCCAAAAAAATATTGGCTTGACTTTATTTCTGAACTCGAGAAAATCAACTTGCCGCTTTGATAACATTAACCACTCCCTCTGCCCAGCATGGAAATCCTAAGGCATGTATGTGTGAATAAGTGGCCAAAACATTTTTGTAACACACCCCGTCCCGCTTATCAAAGAAACCGACGCCGCGCTCTATTCTAAATGCAAGGTCTTCGGCCTTTCCACGCCACTCCAATACTTTGGAATAATGAAATTCATGGCCCCGAAGTTTAGTTCCAACATCAAAATATGGATTCCCCCTGTCAACCTCGAATACCGTATACCCATGCCCCTGCGGCCGCTTTGACCACCCGAACACAATGGGCAGGACACCGGTCATGGGATAGCTCTTCCCATCCATCTGCAGTTCTTCACCAAGATACATCAGCCCGCCACACTCCGCATATATAGGCAGCCCTTTTTCTGCGAGCTCACGCAGATTCTCTCGAAATCCCTGGTTCGACGCCAATGCCTCGGCATGTGTTTCAGGAAACCCTCCTCCAATATACAGACCATCGATGTCAGGTAGTTTTGAGTCGGACAGAGCGCTTATCGGCACCAGATCGGCCCCGCGCTCTTCGAGCGCTTCAAGGTTTTCAGGGTAGTAAAATTGAAACGCGGAATCTCTTATGATCCCGATGCGAAGCTTTGTATCGCCTCGTTCGGTAGTACCCGGGCGGCATTCACCGACAGGCTGGTTATCTTCCTCAGTCTGAGGCGCTTTGTGTGCTATATCGAGCAGAGCATCTATATCGAGGTACTGCTCGGCTATGTCAACAGCGGCTTGTATTGAATGGCGCGCCCCGGGGGACTCGTGGGTGGGAATAAGCCCCATGTGACGTTCAGGAAAGATGTCATGTTTCAGCTTTGGGATGGCGCCGAGTACTTTGACGCCTGTGTAATGTTCGATAGACTTTCGAATGGTTGATTCGTGACGGCTCCCGGCGATTCGATTCAGGATGACCCCTTTTATCATCACATCCGGATCAAAGTGGAGACATCCCAATACCAGCGCAGCCATCGTGCGGGTGCTCTTGGTGCAATCCAGCCCCAGGACCACCGGAGCCGTGAGAAGTTTGGCCAGCTCCGCAGTACTGGTCTTCCCTTCCAGGTCGGTTCCGTCGTATAGTCCGCGGTTCCCCTCTATAACAGAAACGCCACGTATAGTGGCGTTTCTGTTAAAAGAAGAAAGTATCTGTTCTTTTGTCGCGAAAAAGGTATCAAGATTACGGCAGGAATGACCGGCTGCAAGAGCCAGCCACCCCGCGTCTATATAATCAGGCCCCTTTTTAAAGGGGGTTATTGTTATTCCTCGCTTTCGCCAGGAAGCGGTCAGTCCTAAGGAAAGAATCGTCTTCCCCGAACCCCCGCTTAGGGCGGAAATAATA
>JAUVFC010000048.1 GCA_030594505.1 Desulfobacterales bacterium | reverse complement strand
GCTTCGTGGTAAAAACACATGGATACTTTTAATGGAAAAACACACACACGATTTTGTAAATACCTATGATGACGGAAAGATTATATTCGGATTGGACCGGGAGACCGATGAAAAGTCCTTGATTGCCTATCTTCAAAAGTTTACGGATGATGAATTGATGCAGCTCCTGGCAAAGAGATTAAGCGATGAGGAGATCAGAAAAATGATCGATTACGTACTCGGAATTCTCAAAAGTCACCTTAAGGAAGAGGAATATCACCAATTTTTTTTAAAAGAGTAAAAGTCTGCCTTGGCCGAATCTGTATCCTGACAGGTCTTTTCTGGTTCTTTTCCCCTTTTTTGTTTTCCGCAGGGAAGAGTTTCGGAGAAGCCGGTCGTTTTTGTGATCATCGTGACGGAACAGTTACTGACCGGTTGACCGGTCTTATGTGGGCCAAGGAGGCTGATTTTGCTGAGGTATACAATTGGTTTCATGCACTTGACGCTGTTTCTAAACTCAATGCAAACGGATATTGTGGATATCACGATTGGCGACTCCCTAACGTAAACGAACTTGCCAGCCTTATTGACAGGGGTAGGTATGCCCCTGCGCTTCCTCTCGATCACCCTTTTTCCAGTGTAAAAGCCTGGTATTGGACTGGTACCACCACAGCCGATTACAGTAACCACGCATGGCGTATATATTTTTTTCTGGGGCATATCGATTACGGTCACAAATATCATATGTTCAACCACGTCTGGCCGGTACGCACTATAAGGGACATTCCTGAACTCCTTCCAAAGACCGGGCAGAGCATTACTTGCTATGCGGGAGATGATGGGGCGCTTCGGAAGGGAAGAGATTGGCCGGAGAAACGTTTCTGCGACCATGGAAACGGGACTGTTACAGATCGTCTTGCCGGATTGATGTGGACAAAGAGTGCAAATCTGCCGCACGGTAAAAGGATATGGTCCGAGGCCAAAGAGTTTATCGTACGCCTCAATGCTAAAGAATACTGCGGTCATAAGGATTGGCGACTCCCGGAAGCGGGGGACCTTAGAACACTGATCGACTATAGTAGAAAAGAACCGGTCCTCCCGGACCGCCATCCGTTTATACACCTTGCTTCCGGCGTCTATTGGTCATCTGATATGAATGCTCAAGACCCCGATTATGTCTGGTGCATGGACCTGAAAAACAGCAGGGTTGATTATTATAACAAGATCAATCACAGAGAGTATGTTTGGCCGGTAAGGGGATACCGTCAGCAATAGTGGAGCAGAAGTTTGTGTGTTTTTTGTTTTTAGCTTATGTTCGGTTGTTGGGAGAGAAATGTTAACAATGGGGGTAACAAAATAATTTTATTTCATTTTCAGCTTCTTAAGCCGGTACCGAAGAGACCGCAGATTTATCCCGAGGATCTCTGCGGCCTTTTTTTTGTTGTCGGTGGTTGTCTCCAGCGCCTTTTTGATATATTTTTTTTCCATATCGTTCAGTGTTTCTTCCAGGTTGAAACCGGATAGAGAGATATCAATATCAAGAGTGGAGGACTTTGCCATGGTGTCACGCTTAAATGTTGAGAGGGTGATGCTCTCAGGGAGGATGATATTGGTGGTGGAAAGGGCAACGCTTCGTTCAATCATATTTTCAAGCTCCCGTACGTTTCCCGGGAAATCGTACCGGCTGAGCATGTCAAGGGCATAGGAGGAGAGTTTACTGATTTCCTTTTCCATCTCCTTTGCGTACTTTTCGAGAAAATGCTGCGCAAGCAAGGGAAGGTCTTCGTGGCGGTCACGCAGAGGGGGGGCATTGATGTGTATAACGTTGAGCCGGTAAAAAAGGTCCTCTCTAAACCGTCCTTCGATTACTTCTTTTTCCAGATCCTTATTAGTGGCCGAGATGATTCGTATATCAACACTGATGTCTTCGGTGTCACCGACTCGCTTGAAGACCTTTTCCTGCACTAACCGCAAGAGTTTTATCTGAATGGGGGGGGTGATCTCGCCTATTTCATCCAAGAAGACTGTTCCGCCGTCCGCTATCTCAAAGAGGCCTCTTTTATGATCAATGGCGCCGGTGAACGCTCCTTTTTTATGACCGCAGAGCTCACTTTCCATCAGGGTTTCAGGTATCCCGCCGCAATTGATAACCACGAACGGTCGGTCTCGACGATCGCTGTTGCTGTGAATCGCCTCGGCAATCAACTCCTTTCCGGTCCCGCTTTCTCCGCTGATCAGGACATTGGTCTTGGTCTTGGCCACCTGCAGTATTAAGGTATAGATTTTCATCATTTGCGGGCTGTTGCCGACAATATTCCCGAAATGGACTGTTTGTTTCAGCTCTCTTTCGAGCGCCTCTTTTTCTTGAGCCAGGGTCTTTCTCTCCAGGGCGCGGCGAATGGTCTGAGAGATTTCATCAATTTTGAAAGGTTTTGGAATATAATCGTACGCGCCGAGCCGTACAGCTTCTACAGCGGTTTCTGTAGTGGCAAAGGCCGATATCATTATTACGACGATATTTGGATAGAGTTCTTTTGCCTTTTTTAGGACCTCCAGACCGGAGATCTTTTCCATGCGGATATCGCAGAGAAGAAGGTCATAAGGTATCTTTTTCAGCATTTCAATGGCCTTTGCACCGTCATCTGTGCAGGAGACTTTATACCCCTCCTTGGCAAGCATTTCCTTGAGGAATTCAAGTATGCTTATATCGTCGTCTGCTACAAGAATTTTGGCCACTTACATCTCCTTGAAGACGATTTTGCCTTCCACCATTGTAAGGATTGCTTTGCCCTGTAGACGCCATCCGTCAAACGGGCTGTTACAAGATCTGGACTTAAAGGAATTGACGTCTACGGCGAAAAATATTTCAGGGTCGATAATGGTTAGCTCTGCAGGCCCACCCGGTCTCAATCGGCCGGCAGGGATACCTAAGATATTGGCCGGGTTTGTAGACATCTTGGCAATCAGGGGCATTGGATCGAGGAGACCGTCTTTAACAAGTTTCAGGGAAAGAGGAAGGGATGTCTCCAGACCGACAATTCCATTTGCCGCGGCATCGAACTCCACTTGTTTTTCAAGAATGCTGTGAGGCGCATGATCAGAGGCAATGACATCTATGGTGCCGTCGCGCAGTCCCTTGCGAACGGCGGCAACGTCCTTTTTTGTGCGAAGCGGAGGGCTCATTTTGGCGTTTGTATCGTAGTCCAGGATCGCATCTTCCGTCAGCGAGAAATAGTGCGGAGCGGTTTCCGCTGTAACCGGAACCCCTCTTTTTTTTGCCTCTCGTATGTAACGTACGGAATCTTCGGCGCTGACATGGGCAATATGCAATCGTGCTCCTGTCAATTCAGCCAGGAGGATATCTCTGGCCACCATGCCTGCTTCAACTGCGTTGGGGATACCTCTCAGACCGAGGCGTGTGGCAATGGCCCCCTCATTCATTACGCCCTTGCCGGCAAGGTGAAGGTCTTCGCAGTGAGATATGACAAGGAGACCGAATCCTTTGGCATATTCCAGGGCCCGTCGCATCAGTTGGCTATTCATCACGGGATGTCCGTCATCAGATACGGCAATTGCACCCGCTTTTTTTAATTCGCCAAACTCGGCCAATGATTCTCCCTTGAGTCCCGCGCTGATTGCACCTACAGGATAGACTCGGGCATAGGATGCCTCTTTTGCCCTGTTCAGAATATAATCGGTAACCGACCGGTTGTCATTTACCGGACTGGTGTTCGGCATGCAACAGATGGTCGTGAAACCACCGGCCGCCGCTGCCAGGGCGCCTGTTTCTATCGTCTCTTTATATTCGTGCCCCGGCTCGCGCAAATGGGTGTGCATATCGATAAGCCCCGGAACTACCCACTTCCCGGAGGCATCAATGATTGTTGATTGTCGATTGTCGATTGTCGATTTTTGCCTTTCGCCTTCTGACTTCTGTTGTCTGTCCTCTGTTTTCTGTTTTCTGTTGTCTGTCCTCTGACCTCTGCCCTCTGCCCCCGGCCTCAGTTCGACTATTTTTCCATCTTCAACGACCACATCTTTAATAGCATCGGTGTTGCTTGCAGGATCTATAACCCGCCCTCCTCTAATCATCAGACGCATGACGTGATCCTCCGATTAAGAGATAGAGTAGGGCCATTCGCACCGCCACACCGTTTTCTACCTGGTCCAGGATTACAGAGTGAGGGCCGTCAGCGATTTCGGGTGGGATTTCAACCCCCCTGTTGATAGGGCCGGGGTGCATGATCAAGACATCTTTTTGGGCTTTTGATACCGCCTTATGGGTTAATCCGAAAAAATTCGCGTATTCGCGGTCGCTCGGGAAAAGGGAATCTCCCATCCGTTCTTTTTGAATGCGGAGCATGATGATAACGTCAGCCTTTCTGGCCGCATCTTCAATAGAGTAAGTAACCTTTACTCCGAAGGATTCGATGCCTGTGGGAATCATGGTTGGCGGCCCGGCAACAACAACAGTCGAGCCCATTTTTGTAAATCCGACAATATTGGAACGCGCCACTCGACTATGAGCGATATCACCTATAATGGCTACCCTGAGACCTGAAAGCGTGCCCTTTTTTTCTCTTACAGTCATCATATCGAGAAGCGCCTGAGTCGGGTGGGCGTGCATTCCGTCGCCGGCGTTGACCACGGAGGAGCGAACCTTTTTTGCGATCATATGCGGGGCCCCGGAAGCCTGGTGACGGATGACAATAACATCAGGATTCATTGCTTCCAGGTTTTTTGCGGTGTCTATAAGCGTTTCTCCTTTGACTATGCTGCTTGTGGAGGCTGAAATGCTGACGGTATCGGCGCTCAGCCTTTTTGCGGCAATCTCAAATGAGGTCTTTGTCCGTGTGCTTGGCTCGTGAAAAAAATGAACAATGGTTTTACCGCGAAGCGTCGGAACTTTCTTGATATCGCGTTGTGATATTTCCTTCATGGAGTCCGCGGTCTCAAGGATAAGCTCTATTTCTTCCCGCGCTAATTCCTCAATGCTCAGAATGTCTTTTTTTACAAATTCCATATAACGTCCAAAAAAAACCTCTCTACCCTGAACAGGTGAGACCTTTGAAAAACGCGACATTTTTTTGTCAGGCAAGGAAGGCAAAAATTTTAACCGGAGGAATACATTAGGTATTTCGAGGATTAAAATTTGTCGCCTGACGCCGCATCACGAAACAATGGCAGTTTTGCAAAGGTCTCCAGGTAAAGAGGCTGCTGAATGAGCCATTAGGGGCAATTTGTTACACATATTAATCAAAAATGCTCCTTTGAAATCGATCATGTACAAATCAATATACAAATAACATCATGGAAAGGACTCAGTCAAGGGTAAACGAACGGTTGACGTTAATGAATAATACGACCGAGCCGGTTCCACCGTACGCCGAAATTCTCTTTATCCCATGACCAGTAAATGATAAACGCCTTTCCTCTTACCTTGGAAAAATCGACAAAACCCCAGAAACGACTATCGTAACTATGATCTCGATTGTCACCCATCACGAACAGGCTGTGAGGAGGTACAGTAATCGGGCCTAAATTATCCCTTGGTCGAACCGATTCAGGAAAGATTCGGGGATCTGAGTAAAGTCCGCATTCGTCGTCAAAAAGCTCATTGTTGATCCATATCTGTTTATCCAGTATTTCAATAACATCCCCCGGCACCCCTATAACGCGTTTGATGAAGTCCTTCTTGGGGTTTTCCGGAAATTCAAATACAATGATATCTCCGCGCTTTGGTTCTTTACAGGAGATTAAGGTCTTGTCCGTGAACGGGATCTTGATCCCATAGATAAACTTGCTGACAAGGATATGGTCTCCAATCTGGAGAGTGGACTTCATAGATCCGGATGGAATCTTAAATGCCTGTACGATAAAAGCCCGTATAAACAGCGCCAAAATAACTGCAATGATGATGGCTTCCGCATATTCTCTCAAAAGGTTTTTTGGGGGGAGTTCAGTCCCTACCGGAGATGAGTTCTGTGTTTTAGTCAATGCCTTTCCTTTCTATTGCTTTGATAATCTCAGCGTCATTACTTTTCTTTGCTCTTGTAGCCCTCAAGGTCGAGCATTATTTTTTCAAACCCTTCAGATTTTACCACATTGATTATATCTTCTCTAACTTGAGGAGACAAAGCCATCTTGAATTCTGCCGGATCGAGCTCGATCCTTGCTTCCGGGAAGTGATCCCGCACCCGGACTTGAGTGAAGCCTCTTTTTTTTATCCATGTCTCGCACCGTTCGACCCGGCTAAGCCGTTCACTGTTTAAGGGGGTTCCGCATGGAATTCGCGTGGCCAAACAGGCTCCGGATGGCTTGTTCCATGTTGAAAGATTGAGAGACTTGCTGATCCCTGCGATTTCCGTTTTAGTTATATTTACTGCTCGAAGAGGTGTGCTGATACCAAGGGCTTGGAGCGCCCGGTATCCCGGCCTTGAATTTATATGATCTCCTGCATGTGTTCCATCTGCAACCCAAGAGAATCCTTCATCTGATGCGATTGTCAGAAGTTTCGTATACAATTGTTTTTTGCAATAGTAACACCGGTTCTCAGAATTGGTACGGAAAAAAGGTTCTCTTAACATGTCAAAGGGAACAGTCTTGCATTGTATCCCTATTCCTGTTGCCATACTTTGGGCTTTTTCTGTCTCTTCCCCTGGGAAAATTGACCCTGATGCGATAACCGCCATTGCTCCATCGTCAAGGGTGTCGTATGCTACCCTGGCGAGAAAAGAGCTGTCCGCGCCTCCTGAGAACGCGATCAAAACCGATCCCATGTCACGCAGTAGATGTTTTAAGTTGCTTAATTTATGCATATATTAAAAAGAGGATAAAGGCTAATTCCGCTCTGTTAGGGTTTGTTTTGTATGTAGCGCAGAGCTTTAGCTCTGCCATTCCAATGCAGGGCTGAAGCCCTGCGCTACCCGGCATTCCTCAAGGGAGGTCAAATGTTTCAAGGTAGAATTAACCTCTATCCTTGTTTGGGTGATACGCTATCAGGGCGTGATACACCGGGAAGCATTTGCTGTGGTTCCGTCAGAGTAAATTCCCCATTGAGAATCCATTCCTTTAATACTTCTGCAATCTCACGCGCCTTCAGAAGGCTCGACATCGGTACTGTAGGGACATCTTTCCCATTTATCCGGATGGTCCCGCTTTTCAACCGGGCATAACTTACCGTGCCGTAACTTTTTGAAATCCCTTTTGGATTTCCATAATCAACAATGTTGGTAAAGATTTCTTCATCTGATACGGCTGTATACTGAACAATCTCTTCATTTAAAATGGGGATAGGAATTCCTAATCCTACAGCCAATGAACATCCATATCCCTGCAGACTGACTCCTACCAGCCACTCCGGTTTCATGTCCTTCAGATCTCCCATGACCCATATGGTCCCTGCCGGGGCAAGCGGAACCCCCTTTTTGGTTCGTTTGACGTTGGGCTTGTGTTGTGTTCCCTGCCAGGAGACAAATCCTGTACCACCCCCTAAAAATATTTTAGTTCCGATTCCTATAGTCATATAGTATGGATCGTTTATTAGAGGGCTTAGTTGCCCGGCTGTGGCATAATTAGCATTGCCGGCGCGCGGCCGTAATGTTCCCATATAGGTATAAATAGTTCTTTTGGAAAGATTTATAGCGCAGTTGTAGTTTTGATAGGCATTGCGAGGGTTGCACAGTGTTGCCTGCGGCAATCTTTTTAAAGTAATATCTTTTTCAAAACCCAGATTCGGATAACAATCGGTGCCGTAGGCCTTTACTCTCAACCGAAGTTTCTTCCCGGCCACCAGATCGTTGATTACATGTCCGCCGCCGTATTTAAATTCTCCGGGATAGACCTTGTTTAGAGGGTCGTCTTCCACAGGTTCAGTTGCCCCAAGATAGCAGTCAACCGCTGCCAAGCCCGCGTATGCCGGGACATTATTAAACCAGACCTTGAATGCCTTGGTGCCGGGGACTGAATGGCCGAAGTTGATCAAGACACTGGAAGAACACATTGGCGAAAAGGTCCCCGTGGTAACCACATCGACCTCTTTGGCAGCCTTTACAGCGCCTTTTTTTTTTACTATATCGATGATCTCTTCTGCCGTGACCACCACAGCCTTACCTTCTTTAATCTTCCGGTTTATTTCATCATATGTCTTTTGTACTTTGTAGTTTTTCATTGTTTTCTTTCTGATTTTGTGGAAATGTCTGTGGTCAGTATCAACGGACACTTCCCAATCGTTCATTTACCATACTGATTTTATCTGTAATATTATTCTTAATCCACGTTGCATCCCACCATTCCAAAGGGTTTACAAACGTATTGTTGATTATTATCCCAAAATGGAGATGATCCCCTCCGGCCAGCCCGGTTGTGCCTGTGTATCCGATTATTTCCCCCTTTTTTACCTCCTGTCCGGGTGCGACAGTGAACCGGCTCAGGTGGGAATAGGTGCTAAAGAGACCAAATCCATGGTCTATTATCACAGTTTTGCCGTAAATTCCAATTTCATCAACATATGCAATCTTTCCGTGATTGAAAGCCGGGACAGGGGAATATGCGGTAGAAGCTAAATCTATCCCGAGGTGTGTCTGCCTGTCAATAATCTTATTTTTATATATATAGGCCCGCAGGTCGGCAAAACCGGCTTTTTGTGCGGAACGGGGAAGCCGGAGGAAACGCCCTTTCCACAATATCTTGGGAGTGGTGGTTGCACATGCCTTCACTAACGTATTAAAACTTCTCTGGCGTAGGGTTCGATTTACATACAGGAATTTTTCTTTGAGCGAGGCATTCTCTTTTATCCCGGCTGTTTCAAATTCAGGCATTTTCCACTTGAGAAAATTATCAGACAGCCGAATAGTATCGCTTTTAAATTTCTTTTTATTGATATAACAGTGAAATTCAGCCCTTGATCGATTTTTGCCGAAATCCACTGCTGTCAAGAATGGGTTGGTTCCCCCGTGATCATGGGGGAGACCCAAAAAGGCCATATAAATACACTTGTCGTTGAAATAGCCTGGATATCCCGGAAAAAAACGGTTCCCAATCCAGACACCGGACTCAAAGACCGGCTCTGAAACTCGATAAATTACCAGGCCTGATCCGCCCCAGTGCATATTGTGAGAACGGCTGAGAACTTCAATAGATGGCGCACGTGTATCTATCTTGATTTTCTGCTCGGTATACGTATGGTTTCCTTGAAAGAAACCTTTGACAGCGCAGTCCCATACCGCGATTCGCAGATTGGCAATACCGTCGGTAAGACCGAGTTCGTGCGGTCTTATAGTGAGTAAGATCTCTTTTTTATGAACTTCGCTCCCTTTGAAAAAGAAGGTTTTTGATTTTGATAGGGTTTCGTCAAAAAGGATAGTCTCTTCCTGGTCTTTAAGGATAGCGACCCATACTCTTTTGATGCCGCTTTTTTGATCTTTTACTGTGATGGAAAGGTTTGTATCAGCGCCGATGGTCTCCAGAGTCGGGGTAATGTGAAACGTTGGCGGTTCGCTTTCAAATCGAAAAAACAATACGATAAACACCGGGACGATGATAAGGCTCAAGAGGGTGACAATCAACAGGGGCACATAACTGAAACTACTTTTTTTCTTCTTGTTGCTCATAGTGTTTTCATTCCTATTTAAAAAGTTTAAAGCGCCTAAAGTGATCTAAATATAAGATTTCTCCCTGTGGTCGAAATGACAAATTCGTTGAATCCGACTTTTTACGAGATCATCAAACCTTTAATCACAAAATATACCAAGTTGAATCTCAAGAATCAAGAGCTGTTTAGCAGCAAAGCTCCTTCTCCTTTTTCGTTCCTTGACATTTGCCGGCCTCTGAGATATTGAAAAAGTGACCAAACGATGCGTATCTTCAATAGATGCGGTTGGAATTTTTAATAGATTGAGCCAGTTTCAAAACGTCCCCTTTTACCCAATCTCTGCGTCAGGCTCAAATTCTAATCCTCGAAATACATCAAGTATT
>JAUVFC010000102.1 GCA_030594505.1 Desulfobacterales bacterium | reverse complement strand
GCTATTGACACGGGCAATGATAATCCCTTGACACAGTTTTTCAAAGCTATTATTATTTCATAAGCTTTCGAGCCAGTTTCAAAATGTTCAATTTTGCCCCAAGGTCAAGGAAGGCGAAAATTCTAACCGCAGGAATACTTGATGTATTTCGAGGATTAGAATTTGAGCCTGACGCAGAGATTGGACAAAAGGGGGCGTTTTGAAACTGGCTCTTTCTTGATCATTTCAATCTGTTGTTAATGTAACAGTTCCGATTGGAATGGTATTGTCAGCTATAATTTTCGGTTCAAGAGGATTTTTTTATGTTTGGTATCGGCATGCCGGAGCTTCTTCTGATCTTGGCTGTTGCCCTGATCATTATCGGCCCCAAAAAACTTCCCGACCTGGCAAGGTCATTAGGCCGCGGTATGGCCGAATTCAAAAAAGCTACCCGGGAGTTCAAGGAAAATCTTGATATCGATAGCGACGTCAAAGAGGCTCGTAATACCTTTAAAGAGGCTCAAAAAGATGTACACGATGCCTTTGACTCTTCTCAAGCTCCTCCCCATGAAAAGGATCTGAAAGAAAAAAAGGAAGAAGAAAAGAACGCCCAAGGAGTTCCTCAGGATGGAGAATGATGTCAAGCGCCCTTTTACCAGCCACCTCGAAGAACTCAGGAAACGCCTGATCGTCTGTTTTATCGCTGTCGGCGTATGCTTTGCCATCTGTTATGGTTTTTCCAAAAAACTCTTTGAGATTCTCATGGGTCCTCTCATTGCCGTCATGCCGCCTGGCGACAAGCTGATCTATACCGGACTTCCTGACGCATTTTTTACCTACCTTAAAGTGGCGCTCCTGGCAGCTATACTCCTTGCCGTCCCGGTTATTTTTTATCAAATATGGATGTTTATAATGCCGGGACTCTATGAAAAAGAAAGGCGTACCGTCCTGCCTGCGGTCGTGCTTTCTTCCATATTCTTTGCGGGTGGCGCCCTGTTCGGTTATTTCATAGTTTTTCCTTTTGGATTTAAGTTCTTTCTGGGCTTTTCATCTGAATTTATTCGCCCTATGCCTTCTATCAGGGAATACCTCGGTTTTTCTTCAAAGCTTCTGCTTGCCTTTGGGATTGTTTTCGAGATGCCGCTCTTTATTATCATATTGATAAAGTTGGGCGTAGTGAATATCGCTCAGTTGAAGGCCTATCGGAAGTATGTGATTATAATATTTTTTGTTTTTGCCGCTATCCTTACCCCCCCTGATGTGGTAACCCAGCTCATGATGGCCGGCCCATTGATGCTCCTCTACGAATTGAGCATACTCGCGGCAATGATGTTCAGCAAGAAAAAGGAGGAATAATCCGATTTTTTTTGTCAGGCAAGCGAGAATTTTATCCCCGTTAGTTAACGGGACAACCCCTTGGAATACATTAAGTATTTCGAGGACAGCGCTGACGCTTCACTCCGTGCAAAATTTGGAGCCTGACGCCGCATCACGGAAAAATGGCGATTTTGCAAAGGTCTCGTCTTGACATTGGACATTTGACTTGCTATGCCTATAAGTAAAAGTTATATTAATAAGTATGGCACTGGAGATTTTGCAAGTTTTTCAGCGCCGGTTTTCTAAATCTTAACTGATCGGTGTTTACATAATATTTATGATGAAAGGGGGTGAAACGATTATATGAAGAAGAGATCTTTATTGGTAACACTCGGAATCTTGGCTTTCGGGACCCTGTTTGTTGTTTCAGGTGTGCAGGCAAGTGATGTCCCTGATACGTTCACCATGAAGTCAACGGTTTATAAGGAAGCCAAAAAATTACATCAACCGTTTACCCACAAGAAGCATGCTGCTGATTACAAGATCGCCTGTGCGGACTGTCATCACGAGTATGAAGGTGGCAAGAACGTGTGGAAAGAGGGCCAGGCAGTAAAGAAGTGCGAGGCATGTCACAAGGATCCCAAGAAACCAAAGGGGAAGGACCTGACCAAGGAGCAAAAGATCGCTTCCCATTACTGGGCAATCCATGCAAACTGCGTTGGGTGCCACAAGGAGCTGAAAAAGGCGGAAAAACCGACCGGTCCTACTTCATGCACCAAGTGCCATCCTAAACCACCCGAAAAGTAAAGCAACAAATTAAAAAATCAACCACAAAAGGCAAACCTTCGGGCTTGCCTTTTGTTATTTATACGGATTTTCAGGAAGCCCTATGAGGCTGTCCGAGAATTATCCCTTAATTCTCCGATCCCTTAACTGTCCGCGTCTTCAGAGACAACTCTTTTAGTTGAGCCATATCCACTTCTTCCGGTGCGCCTGTCAAGAGACAGGCCGCTTTTTGGGTCTTTGGAAAAGCGATCACATCCCTGATCGATTCCTCATTACACAATATCATGACCAGGCGATCAAATCCAAAGGCAATACCTCCATGTGGCGGAGCGCCGTATTCGAGGGCCTCGAGCAAAAAACCGAACTTGTGCTCATAGGTCTCCCTGTCGATATTCAATGCCTTAAAGACTCGTTCCTGGAGCTTTCTTTGGTGGATACGGATAGATCCTCCCCCTATTTCCGTACCGTTCAACACCATGTCATACGCCCGTGAGCGAACGGCAAGCGGGTCTTTTTCCAAGAGATCCACCTCCTCCGGAAAAGGGGCGGTAAAGGGGTGATGCAGCGCTACATTCCGTTTTTCCTCTTCATCATACTCCAGCAACGGGAAATGTGTTATCCAGCAAAATTCAAACCTGTTTTTGTCGACCAGTTTTAATTTGTGGCCAAGGTGGTTTCTAAGTTGGCCAAGCGCTTCGTTGACCACCTTAATATCATCGGCAACAAAGAAGATCAGATCACCAGGCTCGACATGGAGCCGCTCGGCGAGAGCTTGTTTTTCCGTATCACTAAAGAATTTTGCGATAGGAGACTGCCACTCATCCGGTTTTATCTTGATCCAGGCAAGCCCTTTTGCCCTGTAAACAGCAACAAATCCGGTAAGATCATCGATTTCTTTGCGTGAAAAATTAATGCATCCCTTAGCATTGACTGCTTTGACCCTCCCGCCTTTTTTTACACAGTCGGCAAAGAGTTTGAATTGAGAGCTTGCTACAATGTCCGAAACATCTTTCAGCTCTAAATCAAAACGCAGATCAGGTTTGTCTAATCCATATCTGTCTGTAGCCTCCTGGTAGGTAAGACGTCTGAAGGGCCGTTTAATGGATATATCGAGGAGTTTTTTGAACAGCGCCCCAAGCATCCCTTCCGACATTGTCATGATATCGTCTTCGTCTACAAAAGACATCTCAATGTCTATTTGGGTAAATTCCGGCTGACGGTCAGCCCTGAGGTCCTCATCTCGAAAACACTTCACTATTTGATAATAACGGTCTATCCCTCCTATCATCAGAAGCTGTTTAAAAATCTGAGGAGATTGGGGAAGGGCATAAAAAGTACCGGGATTGACCCTGCTTGGAACCAGATAGTCACGCGCACCTTCCGGCGTGCTCCTGGTGAGAACAGGGGTTTCAACATCGACAAAACCATTGTTGTTTAGATAGTCGCGTATTAGAGTGGCCGCCCGGTGCCTAAGGATGAAGTTCTTCTGAAGCGCTGAACGACGCAAATCGAGATAACGATAACGAAGCCGAATATTTTCAGATACTTCCGTTTTCTCTTCTATCACAAAAGGAGGGGTTTTGGCCTTGTTTGATATCTCCAACTCTGAAACCAATATCTCAATTTCGCCGGTCTTTAATTTTGGATTGACCATTCCTTCGGGTCTCCGATCCACTTTCCCGCGGACGCACAGAACAAACTCATTCCGGATCACATGCGCCTGCTGGTGAACATCATTGTCGACCTCGGGGCTAAAGACCACCTGGGTAACCCCTTCCCGGTCCCGCAGATCAACAAAGATCAGGCCGCCGTGGTCCCTGCGGCGCTGAACCCAACCGGCAAGGACTACTTCAGAGTTTAAATCGGCTGTGCTCAACTCATTACAGTGATGGGTCCGTTTCATCATTTTTTCAATTCGACCCCAAAGGTCGTCCTTTCAAAAATCACAAAATAAAAACGTTATTGTTTAACGCAAAGGGGTATGGAAGTCAATAAAATTTGATTATTTCAAAAAAATACAACAGGATATCCTCCAATTTTTTGGTGACCTTTTCGGCTTGGGTTCTGTCGAAAGCGGTTTTTCAAAAAAGATCAGCAAGTTTTTAGCTTGACTATTATCGTGTTACTTAATAGATATATTATAAAAAATAAACTTGAGATTTCTGCGTATCAACCTCATTTCGGAGAATTATCGTGTTACCTAATAGATATCTTATGAAAAATAAGATCAACTAAGGCAACGTTATTATGCCCTTTTCACTAAAATTTGACCCTGACAATAACATTATGGAACTCAATGGGTCACTGGTGTCTCTCCACTGTCACCACTACAACTGCGGCCTGCTAAAGGCGATCGAAAGTACCCCCAATATAGACGCGCACAAGGTATTAGTAGAAACAGCGGCTGAGGAATTTTTTAAAAATTTTAAGAATTGTCTGTCTAATGAGTTACAGGAGCTGACAGCCGAGGCAGCTTTACAGGAAGCGGCGGAACTTTACCGGTTGATGGGTTTTGGAAGACTCGACTTAGGCAAACTTACCGCCGATGGCGGAAGCGCTTATGCCGACTCTTCTTATTATGTAGTATCGTGGCTGGCAAAGTATGGCCGGAGGGCAACCCCTGTCTGTTACTTTACGTGCGGATACATCGCAGGGATACTTGGCGCAATTTTTAATGCTGCTCCGGACACGTATGAAGTAAAGGAAACAGAGTGCATGATGTTAGGCCATGATTACTGTGAATTTATTGTATCAAAGAAATCAAATGGCGATTGATAGCAAAAAAATTATAGAAATAGCTTCAAGCCTTCCGATTGCGAGTAATGAAAAAGGTATTATGGCCGCATTTGGCGTATACGTGGCCATGAATTACAATGAATTCTTTTTTCAATTGGTCTCAAAAATCATCCGTATGGTGGACGATAAAGAAGCCCGGGCGGTGGAGCAAAATCTCTACGACGCAGTTCTGGAGTGTGCCTATCATACATTCCATGGAGCACGGTCCTCAATGCATTGGCGGGATCTTATTCTTCCCATGATAAAAACACCGGAGGACGAGGTCCACGCCTTAGTGGCTTTTACGAATGTATTTGGCATCGGTTATATTGAAGTGGAAGAATTAATCCCCGGGGAAAAACTTGTCACTACAGTAAAAAACGCTTATGATCCGGGTCGTTATTTGGAAGAATACGGTCCTCAACCTCGAGGACGATGTTATATGTTCAATGCCTGCAATGCCTCCTATATGGACCTTGTCTATGCTCCCAAGTACCCAAACGGCATGGGGACATTTATTTCAAGAGAGGTAATGTGCCGTTCCATGGATCATCCCGCCTGCAAATTCGTAGCCGAGCTTCACCAGTCAAGGTAAAAATAGGGTATGAGTCTTAAAAAGGATAAGACAATTAAATGGTCTTCAGAAGTCAGTGCGTACCAAATACTCCATTCCTTGCCGGATGCGGTCTTTACCACCGACCGTCAAATGCGGATCAACTATTTTAACCTGGCATCGAGCAAAATAACAGGATTCAGACCCCAGGAAGCCCTGGGAATGTACTGCAAAGATGTCCTGAAGTCCGACATTTGTGAAACGGAATGCCCTATCAAGAGGGCGCTCGATTCCAGTAAAAATATCTTTAATATCGAGACGGTCATAACCACTGCCTGCAGGGATAAGCCCACCATACTCATCAGCGCTTCGCTCCTCGCGGACTCATCCGGTGAGGTCGTCGGCTATATGCATGTGTTTCGGGATATTTCGCCCCTTAAGAAAATCATGTCCGACCTGGAAATTTCCCGTAATAACCTGGCTGAAAGAAATGTCGAATTAGACAGGACTATCAAGGAATTGAAATCAACGCAAAAACAGCTCCTGCACGCGCAGAAGATGGAGTCGATGGGTACCCTGGCAGGTGGGATCGCCCATGACTTTAATAACATCTTAAGCGGTATTCTCGGATATGCATCTCTTCTCAAAATCAAGATCGACCCCAATAACTCCATCTATAAGTATGCAAATACGATAGAACAATCGGCTGTCAAGGCGGCCGGGCTGACACAACAGCTCCTGGCCTTTAGCCGTGGCGGCAAGTATCAGTTCCAAACCATCAATCTCAATCGGGCAATTGAGGAGACACTTCACATCCTTGGAAGAACCATAACCAAAAAAATCCAAATAGAAAAATCGCTCGCCCCGGATTTATGGACAGTCGAGGCAGATACATCACAAATCGAACAGATCCTGCTGAACTTATGTATTAATGCCCGCGATGCAATG
>JAUVFC010000112.1 GCA_030594505.1 Desulfobacterales bacterium | reverse complement strand
TCTATCCTTACCTCTTTCCCATCGGTCGCAATCATAATCGCGCCATCCCGGTCTGTCCGAAATGTCTTACAATTCCGTTTCTTGTATCGCTTTAAGACTTCCGCATGGGGGTGTCTGAAACGGCTGCTCGATCTTGATGAAAAGATAACAATATCGGGTTGGACACGATCCAAAAAGACCGGGGTGCTGGAGGTGCGGCTGCCGTGGTGGGGGGCTAACAATATGCTGCTTTTCAATTCAGCTCCGGCCCGGGAGGTCAGTTTCCTTTCGGACGCGGCCTCTATATCTCCCGGAAAAAGGAATGCTGTTTCACCAAAGACGGCTTTTACCACTAAAGAATTGTTGTTGGGGTCGGGCGACGGGTTGCGGCCGGCGTGGCCCAGAAAATCAGCGGGTGGATGAAGTACATTCAGGTGGACTCCGTTGATGATTCTTGGTTTTGAATCCATGTTCAGCCGGATCATGGGGATATTCTCTTCCGACAGGATATCAATGAAGGTTCTGTATGATTCCGTGCGGCCGGGTTCACCATTAGACCATAACTCACGTACATTAAAATTGCGGGCGATGTATAAGAGCCCGTTTAAGTGATCTGCCTGGGGGTGAGACAGAACGATATAGTCGATTGTCGCGATCTTTTTCTGCCACAAAAAGGGGGCCACCACGAATCGGCCCACGTCAAAGCTGTTGTCAAAGAATCCTCCGCCGTCAATCAGGATGCATGTCCCCTTTGGCAGCTCCAAAAGGGCCGCGTTACCCTGTCCCACGTCAATTGCGGTCACCCGAAAGTCTTTGTGCCAGAACCGTTCGCCCATCCAATAAAGCGCATCTGCTGAGATCAGCGCCAGGAGCAAAGGGATCGCTATGGTGCGTAAATGTTTTCTTTTTAAGTTTAATAGAGTGACGGCCAGAGCATAAAAAAGTCCTATTTCAAACAGGGTTGGCGTGACGGTTTTTATCGCTGCGAACGACCAGCTCGAAAAGAAGGATACCGCCCCGAGGAGTATCGATACCAACATTCCACTGCTCTTCATAATCCAGACAGCCAGGTAAAAACTTGCCGGCAGGACCAGCATTGCCAGCATGCTGAGCGGAAGGACCAGAAGACCTACTATCGGCACCGCGATGCAATTTGACAGTAGTCCTATAAGGGAGACCTGATTAAAGTAATAAAGAACCAATGGGAGGGTGCCTATGATGGCAAAAAAAGAGACTGCCACAAAGGTCCCCAGTTTTTTCAAAAGCAGAGAGGACCTGGAATCAGATGGCGCTGCTTTCCACGGGAGGGAGCGCAACCCGCACAGAATAGAAAATACGGCAATAAAGGATAGCTGAAACGATATGTCAAAGAGGGAGGTGGGGGCAGCTATCAGTATAATAAAGGCGGCCACGGCCAGGGTGTTGATCGGATGGTGTTCCTTTTCGAGGATAATCGCGATCAGGAAGACCAGCGCCATTATTACGGCTCGCTGGGTGGACGGAGACATTCCCACTAAAAGGCCGTAGAATAAGACGGGAAGAATTGTCAGGCCCGCTGCCCACTTGCTGACCGTGCCGGCAAGAAGCAGACGCTCGGATCGGCTCAGGAGGATACGAAACAGATAAAAGAAGAAAGCAGCGACCATTCCGATGTGAAGACCGGATATGGCAAGTAGATGCCCCAGGCCGGACCGGTTGAAAACTTCTCGGAGATCAGAAGAAATCCCGCTGCGATCACCAAGGATAAGGGCCTTTAAGATCCCCTGTGCGCTTTCATTTTTTGTTGCTGTTGCAATAAGCTCTGACCCTGCCTTTCTGACGCTTTGCAACATCTTCAGAACAACAGGGGTTCCTTTTTCCCTGATCCGGACAAAAAAGCTCGGGTCATTCAGATAAGATGTTACCCAGATCCCACGGAAGGCCAGGTATCGCTTATAATTGAAACCGTTCGGGTTGTTGAAATTACGGGGAGTTTTGAGTCTTGCAAAAAATGCGACAGTATCGCCACGGTAAACATCTGAAACGACCCCGCGGACAGTCAGCCGGAGACGGCCGCATATGCGGTGGTGGAGTCCGGCGCGGGAAAGGGTTTTTACCTCGACTACAAGGCTGGTTCTCCCATCCGATATCCTGGGAGCCTCAACAATGGCCCCTTTTATGTGCCATGGCCGGTTGTTAACGTAGTGTGAGATGTGATTGGAAGGAAAAGACGGCGCGACCCACGGCTGTATGGCCAAATAACCCAAACCAACAAAAAGAAGGAGAGGCAAGAGTCGCAGTGGCGTCTTTTTCCACAGAAAATAGAGATGCCCGAAGAATAATGCGGCAAGCAGATATCCTACGTAACTGAATCCGGGGAGATAAAGGCCGATTGTTAAGCCGGACATGTAGCATAAAAGGAGGGGGATTAGTGGTCTTGTAAATGTCTCAGGGGGTGGGGCACTATCAGGCCTTGACACGTTCAATGCTCGCTCCAAGAGCTGACAACTTTTCTTCGATCCGTTCGTATCCGCGGTCCAGGTGATAGACGCGCGAAACCTCTGTTGTCCCTTCTGCCGCCAGCCCCGCAAGGATCAGGGAAGCGCTCGCCCTTAAATCAGTTGCCATGACCGGCGCTCCGCTCAGTTGGCTCACACCTCGTACCACTGCAGAATTGCCGGATATGGTGATATCCGCGCCCATTCGCTGAAGTTCACTCACATGTATGAACCGGTTTTCAAAGATGGTTTCATCAATAACGCTCAATCCCTTGGCCGTACTCATAAGGACCATGAATTGGGCCTGCATATCAGTCGGAAATCCTGGATAAGGAAGGGTCTTGACATCAACGCTCTGTATATGCTTTGGACCCTTTACACGAAGACTTGTTTTGCCTTTTTTTAGAGTGACCCCGGCCTGCCGCAGCTTGTGAATTGAAGCCTCCAGATGGGAGGGTTCGCAATTTACTATTTCAATATCTCCTTGCGTCAGTGCGGCGGCCACCATAAAGGTCCCGGTCTCTATCCGGTCCGGGATGATGGTGTACGATATCGGTTTTAATTTTTTTACACCCGTAATGGTGATTACCGGTGAGCCTGCTCCTTCAATCCGGGCGCCCATTTGCTTCAAGGCATCGGCCAGGGCGATTATCTCCGGCTCACGGGCAGCATTGCGAAGTACGGTAACTCCTTTTGCCAGGACAGCCGCCATCATCAGGTTTTCGGTTCCTGTTACCGTGACGACGTCAAGATAGATATCGCTCCCCTTGAGTTGGTCCGCTTTGGCTTCCACATAACCGTGGTCCAAGGTGATGGAGGCCCCCATCTGTTGAAGCCCTTTGATGTGAAGATTTATGGGCCGGGCGCCAATAGCGCATCCTCCGGGAAGTGAGACCCTAGCCCTTTTCAGCCTTGCCAGGAGAGGGCCCAAAACGAGGACGGAGGCCCGCATTTTCCTTACCAGATCGTAGGGGGCCTCAAAATTCTTTAACCCGCTCGCATCAGCCTTTAGCGTGCCTGCGTCTTGCTTAAAACACACGCCAAGGTCGGTCATTAAACGCGTAATGGTTCGAATATCCCAAAGATCCGGGACGTTGTAAAAAGTGTTCCATCCATCGGTAAGTATAGAGGATATCAAAATAGGAAGAGCGGCATTCTTTGCGCCGCTTACAGTCACTGTGCCTTGTAAACGGTTGCCGCCGGTTATTATAATTTTATCCATGCCTGCCTAATAATTAACCAACTATTTTATTCAGAATAAAAAATTAGGATATACAATAATGTTGCGAGTTACGGGTTTCAAACACGCAACTCGCAACCCGTAACTCGCAACATTGGTTCATTGCCGCGGAAGAGTTAGTAAGCAATCTCAAACGCATCATACGTTCCGTTGTACGATTCCCAGTTAAGCTTCATGTCGGTCACCAGTGATCCGGGAGGGCCTTTGCGGCACCATTCCACCATTGCCTTTACGTCTGATTCATTCCCTTCCAATACAGCCTCTACGGTTCCATCAATTAGGTTTTTTACCCAACCGTATACATTCCCCTGGCGTTTGGCCGCGCGCCTTGTTTCCATCCGAAAGCAGACCCCCTGCACGCGACCGCTGATAATGAGATGCGCCCTGACCTTTTTCATGGAAAGCCTCCCGAGTTAGCTGAAAGCGATCAGCCGTGGCTCTGGCTATGTTCCGGCTTCGGAGGCTTTGCCTCTGCCAGCCTTTGTTTGATCCAAATAATGACCTTGTCAAATTCGTTTCTTACTTCCGCCATGGCTTTCCCCCTGTGGCTGACGCTGATTTTTTCTTCCAGGGACAGTTCGGCAAAGGTCTTTTTCAGGGGCGGATAATAGAATACCGGATCGTAACCAAATCCGTTTTTTCCTCTGGGCGCTGTTGTAATTTCGCCCTCACAGCGTGCCTCATAGGTAAGCGCCGGACCGGTTGGCACGGCAATCGATATAACACATTCAAAGGCCGCCGCTCGATTCTCTTTGCCTTCCATTTCCTTGAGGAGCTTGGCAGTGTTTTCTTCATCAGTAGCTGACTCTCCGGCATACCGGGCGGAATATACACCCGGCGCGCCCCCAAGGGCTTCCACGACCAACCCGGAGTCGTCGGCAAGGGCCGGAATCCCCAATATTCGCGCAGCAAAAGAGGCTTTTTTATACGCATTGTCGTCAAATGTTTTTCCGTCTTCTTCTATCTCAGGAATGGGGCCAAAATCATCCAGATTTTTTATCTCAACCGGAAAATCCTTTAAAAATTTTCTGATTTCCGCTGTTTTTCCACGATTTCTTGTTGCCAATACCAAAAATATCTTTTCCATTGGTTTCCTCGTCTAATCCACAGATTTCACAGATCTTGTTAAAGATACTTTATACGGGTTTCCTTGCCTGCCCCGTTAGATTTTTCTTGTCTAACCGGGGTACTCTGTGGATTGATTAAATTTTGTTCTTCCGACATCTAATATAAGATAATAAAGGCTATGTCAAAAGCTTTTGGAACTGACCGGACAGTGTTGCATACCACCTGTCGCCGTGGAAAGGCGGAAAAAAGACTTGATAATAGACCAGGTTGAGGTATTATTCGATTGATGATTGATGATTGATGATTGATGATTGATGGTCTCTGACTTCTGACCTCTGACCTCTGACCTCTGACTTCTGTCATCTGATCTCTGGTTTCTGACTTCTATACATGGAGGGGATTCTTGGAAAACGTTTTTGATATCTTAAAGGAACGAGGGTTTATAGAACAGGCTACAGACGATGGGGCGATCCGTTCTCTTTTAGAACAGCCGGTTACCTGCTATATCGGATTTGATCCCACGGCATCGAGTCTCCATGTGGGGAGTTTGGTTCCGATCATGGCTCTCGCCCATATGCACCGACACGGCCACAAGCCGATCGCGCTTGTAGGCGGGGGGACCGGCCTGGTAGGAGATCCGAGTGGAAAGACGGAAATGCGGCAACAGTTGACCCTGGAAGATGTGAAAGAGAATGCCGAAGGGATCAAAAAGCAGCTTGCCCGATTCGTTAATTTTGAAGAAAATGCCCTTCTTGTTAACAACGCTGAGTGGTTGATGGAACTCAACTACATCAGCTTCCTTAGAGATATAGGTCGTCACTTCAGTGTCAACCGGATGCTGACGGCTGAATCGTATAAAATGAGGATGGAAACCGGCCTCAATTTTATTGAATTCAATTACATGTTATTACAGGCCTATGACTTCTTGTATATGTATAAGACATATGAGTGTAAGCTACAGATGGGGGGCAGTGACCAGTGGGGGAATATTGTGGCCGGCGTAGATCTTATAAGGCGGTCGGTTCAGGGGTCTGCCTATGGTATGACCTTCCCGCTTATCACTACCAGCACGGGGGCCAAGATGGGCAAGACCGCTCAGGGCGCGGTATGGCTTGATCCTGAAAGAACATCTCCCTATGATTATTACCAATTTTGGATTAATACGGATGATGCTGATGTTGTTCGTTTTCTTTCCCTTTTTACATTCCTGCCCATGGA
>JAUVFC010000155.1 GCA_030594505.1 Desulfobacterales bacterium | reverse complement strand
CCCCACTCCTGTTAGCATAGTCTTTTTAATGAGATCAAACATAAATTTCCTCCTTTCAATCATCAAGTGCCATATTTTTTTATCATCCTTTCATCTTTGCCGCTTCCAACAGGTGGCGCCGTGTTCTCTGACAATGCTCATTAAATTTTTTCAGGTGTGTTTCGAGATCTCTTATGGCCTCGGTTTGGCTTTCACCTTGTTCCAGGGATATTTGGATTCTTTTTGTGTCGTCATACATAAGATTCAGGAAGTGATAGGCTGCGTCAAACACATCGTTCGCTGATTTCACATCAATATCCATAGACTTGCACAAGTGCAGAACAACAGCCACAGCAACCTTATCCACCCCTGTTTGAGCTTCCTTCAGGAGACTGCGGGCATTGACTATGTCCTTCTCAAAAGCGCCTCCCCCCGACCATTGTTCGTTTTGTTCAGTAACCTTTGCCATAAGTTCCTGAGCTTTTTCCAGCGTTTCTTCTAAATGCACAAAAGACTCCGGTTTAAGCATTTACTCCTCCTTGTCTTTTTTAAGGGTCTCTTTGACCTTCTTCAATTCCTTTATAATACGATCTTTCATCTGATTTTCTGACATGATTAGTACCTCCTTAAGTTTGATGTTGGTGTTTGCTCTCACAAAAGACACTAAGTTCATATCTTGGAAACTCAAGTGGAGCGTAAACCCGTCATTACAGTCCCTTTACTTTTAGAAATGTTCAAGGAAACTTCACGCATTGACACCCCGCTTCTCGGACATCAGGCCATAGAAAATGATGTTCATCAATTCATCGAGATGGTGCTCAATCTGCTCTTCGCTTTCCTGAACTAACCAGTTAAGCTCGAATCCCCTCAAGGCATGGCCAATGGCAGTGGCTGCCAGGGAAACATTGTTAAGACGAAAAATACCTTTTTCTGCCCCTTCTTCCAAGATAGAGCAAATGATATTCACCTCTCGCTCGAAAAGTTCGTTACGAGTGCTCTCTGTACCGGGCAAAAGTTTCTCTATTCCCTCCCGATCAAGATTCAAGATATTTATAGCCTGGCGCATATATCGGAACCTGGCTCTGGCAAATGCGATCAGCTTATCGCCCGGTAAGACCTCTTGATCCACCGAAGAGGATATCTTTTCCACTATCTCGTTCGCTTCTCGACGAAGGACTTCCAGGTAAACCCGGTCTTTGCTCCCGAAATAGTTGTATATGGTCGCCTTTGCAACGCGCGCGACACGTGCGATTTCATCTAAAGTCGTTTTCTGAAGACCATAGCGCCCAAACATTTTTTTTGCGACATTGAGTATAGATTCCGCTTTTTCCTCTTTCAACTTCGCTCCTTCCCTGGGTTACGTTTTAGACTAAAATCGTTTTTAAATCTAAAATAAGCACAAAAAAACATTTTGTCAAGTGAGGCAGTTTCAAAACAGCAATTCGCGGTGAATGTTTACAAGTATGAGCCTCTGTTCGTCATTCCTACAGAAGCAGGATACAAGTAATACCAAGACTGGATTACCGCTTTCGCGGGAACGACGGAATAGGAAAATTTGTCAAGGAAGGCGAAAAATTAGCGCAACGCTTCACTGCGTGCAACCGGAGGAATACGTTGAGTATTTTGAGGATAGCAAGGTTTCTGCTGCGGAGTTTCATTGGCTTAAGCAAATCAGCCCCAAGAGAGGTCAGTTAAGCGTTGTTACAAAACAAGATTTCCGTGAACATCAATCGATAATTTTGGTTCCGGTACCATTTTTTCATTCAACCGGGGACAAAAATAGACTCCAAGTAAGCTTAGAGGATGTATCCGAAGTACTCTTGTATTCGAATCTCTTCTCATATCGACACGAGTTTACTCAGAAAATCTGCTATCTCATCCGCATCTTCCATGGACGCTACTCTGTTTAATGCCTCTTTTGTGTCAGCCAACCGTACTTTTCTGATGAGATCCTTTATAATCGGGATGGAAGCAGGGTTCATACTCAGGCGATCGGTCTCCATAGCCAGAAAAAGATAAGCGCAGTGGGGATTGGAGGCTGCTTCCCCGCAGATGCTTACACTTTTGTTGTTTTTCTTGCAGATCAATACCACATCAAGGATTGTAGAGATCACAGCAGGATGCAAGGGGGAATACAGCGACGCCACCTTCTGGTTGTTTCTATCCACGGCCAGGGTATACTGGATAAGGTCGTTGGTGCCTATGCTCACGAAATCGGCATAGTGAAGCAATCTATCCAAAATTTTGACAGCGCCCGGGACCTCTATCATTATGCCGATGTTGATTGCTTCATCAAACGGTAGCCCCCTCTTTCCCAAGGCGATCTTTTCTTCATTCAAGAGAGAAGTAATCCTCCTGACTTCGCCCACCGATGTTATCATAGGGAAGAGTATTTTAACCCGGCCAAAGTGTGATGCTCTTAGTATAGCCCTTATTTGCGCTCTGAAGATATCATCGAGTTCAAGAGAAACCCTGATTGACCTCCAGCCGAGATACGGATTTTGCTCCTTGGGGTAATCGAGGTACGATAAAAACTTATCTCCACCCACATCGAGCGTGCGAATGGTGACCGGCATTGCCGCGCCCTCCACAATCTTCTTGTACAGCAAAAACTGCTCCTCTTCAGAAGGAAACTCTTTCCTGGCGAGAAAGGGAAACTCTGTCCTGTAAAGCCCGATATGGTCGGCCCCGTATTTTTTAACCAGTTCCAGATCCGACATAAGCCCGATATTTGCTCCGAGCTTGATCTCATAGCCGTCTTTTGTCTCGGCTTTTAGTTCTCTTAACGCGTCCAGTTTTTGGACCTGTTTTGTCTTTTCCGTCCTTAACCGGGCGTACTCATCAATGATCGCCTGTGGTGGCTTGCTGAAGACCAGGCCTGATGTGCCGTCAACGATCAAGGGATCATTTTCTTTTACGGTCTCCAGTATATCTTTTACACCGATCACCATCGGTATTTCAAACGACTTGGCCAGGATCACCGCGTGAGATGTCTTCCCGCCCCTGGAAAGGACAATCCCTTTCAAGGTGTCCTGCCTAAGGCCAACCAGGTCGACGGGTGAAATATCAGAAGCAATAACAACTGTCTCTTTTGTGAATTCCCTGGTTGCTTGTCTTTCGTGTCCAAGGAGGTTTCTTAAGACCCTCTTGCCTATATCTTCTATATCAGCGCCCCTCTCCCTTAAATAGGGGTCCTCCATTTTGGAAAAAAGCTCAACGTAGTCTAAGACAACCTTTTTCAGGGCATATTCGGCGCAATACCCCTCTTTAATTTGGGTTATTATCTTATTCTTGAAAGCCTTGTCCCGGAGCGACATGAGATGTGCATCTAGTATCGCTTCATCTTGTCCGGCTAAATCCTTCACGCGTTTGGTAAGTGTGCTTATCTCTTCCTGGGAATGTTTAAAAGCGGTTTTAAGCCTTTTGATCTCAGACGCCGCATCGTCTGTTTCCTCATACTCTATCTGGTCGAATCCAATACTCTCTCCCAAATAGTGGGCAGAGCCTTCGGCAAACCCGGACGATACAGGCACACCCCTGAGCAACCCTTTTTTCTCCTTCCTGACGGTTTTTTTGCCCTTTACTTCTGACAGTTTTTCCTTTAAATCCTGCGCCTCCTCACGTTCCTTTTTAAAATTTTCAAGCAGGCCGGAATACGCTACCGTCGCTGAAATCTGGCTGGATATGGTTGAAAAGACAGGAACGTCGGCTTCGACGATAGCCCCTTCAAGCACTGTTTGAACAACGAGTACGCCGAGAGGATTTTGGAGATATATCAGAGGAACACCCAAAAAGGTCTTGTATATCTCCTCGCCGCTTCCCTCGAAAAACCTATATCTCGGATGAGCAGAGGGATTCACCACAAAGACCGGCTTCATCTCTTCTAACACGAGTCCGGTAAGGCCTTCACTGGTGCTCATCCGAATCGTACCCACGGATTCTTTGCTCAGACCGACTGTTGCTTGTAAAACAAGATTATTTTTCTCTTCATCCAGCAGATAGACGGAACACACATCTATATTAAATTTGTCGGCAATGAGTTCGACAATCTTTTCTAAGGTCTTTTGTGGACGCGTGGACCCGGTTATTATCCTACCGACATCTTCCAGGATACTTATCTTGTCTCTTGGCATTTTAGTCGTACTCCTCGTGCTGTTATCAAGCGTCAGACTGCCCCTTCGATGATCCAGAATTACCAAACAAGAAAGTATTAATACACATATTATGCCGGATTCGACGAGGGAAGGAAATAAATCCGATCTTTTCTTGTTATCTCAAAGCACAAGTTGATAGCGGTTCCCGGCATACTGTCCGGATATATGGAGGAATTCTTGTTTGGTGGGCGTTTTAAGGGCGTATTGAACAGTCCGGCGCAAGTCTGCCTCTGACTCTTGCCTCGACTGACCAAGAGTCAAGAGGAGACTTGCGCCCATTCTTTCTTCTTTCAGAAAAACAAAAAGGCGGACTTAAATCCGTGTTGCCTCGGCCACTAACCTGTCAAACTTTTCAACTTCCACTACCGGTGACGTACTAAAGGAGATCCCTGTCAATTTGCGTAGTGCCAGCGAGGCTGCCAGCGCATGTTCTGCGTCGGGGAACTCTATGGTAAAAACAAGATCGTGCTCTCCTAACACAGCATACATTGACTTGACCTTTCCACCGTGTTTTTTGATCAGGGCGACAGCCTTTTCTGTTCGTTCGGCACTGACTCCCTTTAATGCCTCTGATGAGTACTTTCCAAACATTAAGAATATCGGCATATCATTTCATCCTTTCTTTTCTCAGGCTTTCACATGAGTGAGTAAGAAATCTATGTTTGACGAAAAGCAAAATGTTTCTTAATTACTTCCGGGCTCGCTTTAGGGCAAAAGGATAAGAGACGCGGTAGAGATCTTGTAATTCT
>JAUVFC010000055.1 GCA_030594505.1 Desulfobacterales bacterium | reverse complement strand
GTATAAAATACATGATGGCGGAAATCAGCATGATCCCGGACAGCAATGTTAAACTCGAAGGAAAAGATGCGGAACAGATGCTCCGATTAATGGATGCCCTCGAGGACAATGATGACGTCCAGAAAGTGTATTCGAATTTTGATATATCGGATGAGGTTATGGAGAGTATAAGCTGATACGAGTTACGGGAAGACAGAATCCAAATAAAACCCGCAACCCGCAACCCGCAACTCGTAACTGTATGTGTCTATGAAAATTTGTGTACTAATTTAAGATTCTTTGTCAGGAGAATGTGATGAATATCTGCATCGTCGGCGTGGGGTATGTAGGGTTGGTAACCGGAACCTGTTTTGCCGAGTTCGGCCTTCGGGTTACCTGTGTGGATAATGAGAGTTCCAAAATCGAACTTTTGAATAACGGAAAGATCCCTATCTATGAACCAGGCCTGTCGGAGTTGATCCGGAAAAATGTAGATGAGGGAAGGCTCATTTTTACAACAGACATTAAAGAGAGCGTTCGTAATGCCCTGGTTATTTTTATTGCGGTAGGCACCCCCTCCGACTCTACCGGGTCTGCTGATCTGACGTATGTGAAAGAGGTCGCCAAATCGATCGGCCAAACCATGGACGGATATAAGGTTGTGGTAACCAAGAGTACTGTCCCCGTGGGAACCGGTAAAATGATAGAGGACATAATAAAGGAAAACCAGGTAGAGCCGTCATCCTTTGATGTGGCTTCCAACCCGGAATTCTTGCGGGAGGGTTCGGCAATTGAGGATTTCATGCGCCCCAATCGGGTAGTAATAGGCGCTGAAAGTGAACAGGCTATCGCGATTCTGAAGGATCTGTACGCGCCGCTTTATCTTATAGAAGCGCCGTTTGTTATTACCAATGTGGCTACCGCCGAGATGATCAAATATGCCTCGAACGCGTTTTTAGCCACAAAGATTTCTTTTATTAATGAGATGGCGAACATTTGTGAAAGAGTGGGAGCAGACATACATAAGGTGGCAAAAGGTATGGGACTCGACAAGAGAATCGGTTCCAAGTTTCTACATCCCGGGCCTGGTTTTGGCGGCTCGTGTTTTCCAAAAGATACGGAAGCTATTTGCCAAATCGCTAAGACATACGGATATAATTTTAAAATCGTAGAATCGGTAATGGAGGTTAACAAGGAACGACCGGGATTAATGGTAGAAAAGATAGAATCGGCCGTAGAAAATATCAACGGGCTGCTTGTGGGTATATTGGGCCTCACCTTTAAGCCGAATACGGATGATATGCGGGACTCTCCCGCTATCCCAATCATTGAAGAACTGCAGTCAAAGGGGGCTAAGATCCAGGCATTTGATCCCGTAGGCATGGAAGAGGCGAAAAAATATCTTGACGGAATCGATTATAAGCGTGACGCATATGATGTTGCAGAAGGCGCGGATGTCCTGGTTTTTGTCACCGAATGGAATCAGTTTAGAAATATTGACTGGAACAGGGTAAAGAATCTCATGCGCAATCCGAATGTTGTTGACCTGAGAAATATCTATGAACCAGCCCGTATGAGAAGATTGGGGTTTGACTACACCAGCTTGGGTAGGCCGTAGATGAGTACCCCACAAAAACCAGAACCTGCCAAACTAATTGTCGGCTTCTTTTTGAAGGAAAAAGAGATTATAGGAAGAGTGGCCGAATCCCTGGCAGCATGTTTTGGGCAACCTGATGCGATCAGTCCCTGGCTTTCTTTTCATCATACAGACTATTATACCACGGAAATGGGACAGCCTCTTTTCAGACGCCTGTTTGCATTTGATGATTTGACCGGGCAGGATCGGTTGGCCGATATAAAGCTGCGTACTAATAGACTCGAGAAAGAACTTATGTCAGGGGGAAAGCGCCGCGTAAACATTGATCCCGGCTATCTCCTTGCAGAACGGTTTGTATTGGCTACAGGGAAAAATTATACGCATCGCATATACTTAAGAGACGGGATTTATGCTGACTTGACACTGACTTATCAGCGAGGAAAGTTTCGTCAGCTTGATTGGACGTATCCGGATTATACAGAAGGAGAGATGCTTACCTTTTTAGAGGGTGTCAGGAAAAAATACTTGTGCCAGATTCAATGTAAAGATTTATATCACCGCAAAGACGCAAAGAACGCAAAGAAAAATTGAATAAAGAGGGAGATAAATTTCTAAGGGAAGTTATTTTCTGAAAAGGGAATTAAAAGAATTGTCAATAAGCTTTAAAACTTTGCGTCCTTTGCGTCTTTGCGGTTAATTATTGCTTGAGAAGGGACGATAACTAATGATCAAAAGCATGACCGCTTTTGGCAGAAGTGAAGGAAAGATAGATAATCGAACGTTCACAGTTGAGATACGTTCGCTGAACCACAGATACCGCGATATTGCTGTTCGTCTGCCAAGATATTTGATAGCTCTGGAAGACCGTATTAAGAAACTGATTGCCACCCGAGTTTTCAGAGGGTTGATTGAAGTAACAGTTGCCGTCAAACATGACAAAGAATCGATTGTTGGTTTGCGGCTGAATCTTCCTCTTGCCGAATCTTATTATCTTCTCTTAAAGAAATTGAAAGAAGCGCTTAAAATTGAGGGGCCTGTTTCATTGGATATGATACTTGGATGTGAAGGGATTATAAGCGCCGAAGATATTGAAAAAGATGCGGATCAATTCTGGGATGGCCTGTCGTTAAGTATTGGAGAAGCCCTTGACGCAGTGGAAGAGATGAAAAGGGCGGAAGGCGACGCACTTTGTGAAGATTTATTGAAGCGTCTCGGTGGAATTGAAGAAAAAATAAATAAAATCAGCGAGAAGGCATCTTCTCTGTCTTTGATGTATTATGATCGGTTAAAAGAACGTGTTGTGAAATTAGCCGAAAATGTGGTAGAAGTGGATCCGAACCGGTTGGCGCAGGAAGCGGCTTTTTTGGCGGACAGAAGCGATGTTAGCGAAGAGATTGTTCGTTTTTCAAGCCACGTGAGACAGTTTCGCTCAATAATAGACTCAGAAGAACCATCAGGACGGACGCTTAATTTTTTACTGCAAGAGATGAACAGGGAGGTGAATACAATCGGTTCAAAAATCGGCGATGCCGAGTCCTCACGGGTTGTGGTCGGGATTAAAAGTGAGTTGGAAAAGATACGGGAGCAAGTGCAGAATGTGGAGTAGTTTCCGGACGGAAACTCATTAATATAAATCAAAAATCAGTTTTAATGAGGGCTACAGAGGCAGTTTCAAAATGTTCAATTTTGTCCAAGGTCAAGAAAGGCGAAGATTTTAACCACAGGAATACTTGAGGTATTTCGAGGATTAAAATCTGAGCCTGACGCAGAGATTGGGCAAAAGGGGACGTTTTGCAACTGCCTCTACAGTTTACATTTATTATTTGCTGAGGAGGGATCATGGAATGCAAGTTGTTAAATCTTGGTTTTGGCAATATGGTGGTTTCAACTCGTGTGGTGGCCATTGTAACACCCAGTTCGGCCCCGATGAAACGATTGAAAGATGATGCCAAGGAAGGGGCACGCCTGGTTGATGCAACTCATGGACGCCGCACTCGTTCTATCATTATTACCGATAGCAACCATGTCATTTTGTCTGCTGTGCAGGCTGAAACGATTTCCCAGCGATTTATGGCCGGATTTGATCTGAAAGAGGACAAAAGCAAGATAGAATAAATGAACAGAAAAGGACATCTCTTCATTGCTTCCGCGCCTTCAGGGGCAGGCAAAACCACTCTTTGTAATGCGATCTTAAAGGAATTGCCTGACCTTGAATATTCTATTTCTTACACCACCCGTTCCCCCAGAAAGGGGGAACGGGAAGGGGTGGACTATCACTTTATCAGCGAAGATGTATTTCGCAAAAAAATAGAGAGCAATGATTGGGCGGAATGGGCGGAAGTCCATGGAAATTTTTATGGCACTTCTGCGGAATTTTTGAAAAAAACACTTAATGGCGGAAAGGATGTATTATTGGATATCGATATCCAGGGGGCCAAGAAACTTCGGGCCGGATATCCTGATGCGACCTTGATTTTTATTATGCCCCCTTCTTTTGAAATACTGGAAAAACGACTTGCACAGCGAGGCACTGACTCTGCCGAGTCTATTGCCCGCCGTCTTATAGATGCAAAAAGAGAAATAAAGGAGGCGACCTCTTATGATGTTATAATTCCCAACGGTGACTTAAGCGTTGCCATTGCAGAGCTAAAAGAGGTTATCGAAAAGATCCGTACAACTCAATAAAACACTTCATTGATACCGCACAGATTCAGGAATTTAGTAAGATTATGAGTAATACCGCTCCAATACTGATACCTGCCAATATCAAGATGTCTGACGCAGAGTTCAGACGATTTAGCGAGCTTATACGCGATAGGTTCGGGATCAATTTAACACCTGCAAAAAAGACCATGCTGGTTGCACGGCTTCTGAAGAGATTACGTAGTCTTAAAATGCAAAGCTTTTCGGGCTACTACAATTATTTAATGAGCCCGGAAGGCCAGAAAAACGAAGTCACTCATATGATCGATGTAGTGAGCACCAACAAGACCGAATTTTTTCGAGAACCCGTACACTTCGATTTTTTAAAAAATGTAGGACTTCCGGAACTTATGTCAAGGGAAAAGAGGTGGAGCCCCGGGAGAATCAATGTATGGAGTGCCGGCTGCTCGTCAGGCGAAGAACCATATACGTTATCTATTGTACTTGCAGAATATTTAGAGTCCTATCCAGGGGCAATATTTTCGATTCTTGCCACTGATGTGTCACGACAGATGTTAATGGTTGCTGAAAAGGCTATATATGGCCATGAAGCTGTAAAGAATATCCCTTTGCACTATATGCATAAATATTTTATGCGGGGTGTGCAAAGCCAAAGCGGTTACTATCGTGTTGTGCCGAAATTGAGAAGGCATGTCACAACTATGTATTTCAATCTAATGGAAAGCTTCTCCCTGATACAAGCTAAGATGGATTTTATCTTTTGTCGCAATGTCATGATCTATTTTGATCGGGATACGCGGGAGGCATTGGTAAACAATTTCTATCATCAATTAAATGATGGAGGGTACCTGTTTATCGGAAGTTCAGAAACCCTCAACGCATTAGAGACTGAGTTCGGGCAGGCAAGGCCTACTATTTATCAGAAGGGTTTCAGAGGGGTTGAAGATAATTCGATTGTATAGGAATTTGTATTTCCATTCTCCGGTTCAATATGTCTGAACTTCTTTACGGAATTCATTCGGTTTCCGAGGCCTTAAAGGCCGGCCGCCGGAATTTTGAAAAAATATATATTGCAAGAAGGCGTTCCTCTAAACGGCTGGCGGCTGTCTTAGCGCTGGCCGCCGCCAAACAAGTTCCGATTCAGTCCGGAGAAGCAGCAGTATTCGAGCGTCTTTCCAACCACATCCATCAAGGAATTGCCGCCAAGGTGAGCAGTTATCCTTTAGTAGATCTGTCGGCCATATTAGAGAAATCAACTGCCGATATCCAACCCGCCTTCATTCTGGTACTGGATCATATTGTTGATCCTCAGAATTTAGGATCACTTATCCGGACCGCGTTGGCTGCGGGTGTCCATGGGATTATTCTCCCCAGGGTACGTGCAGCTTCTCCTTCACCCACTGTTTCCAGGGTTTCTGCGGGAGGTATGGAGCATGCACTGATAGCGTGTGTGACCAACGTCTCGGAAGTCTTGAAGAGGTTTCGGGAAAAAGGTATTTGGATTGTTGGAACGGTTACCGGCTCAAGCGCAGATCTTTATTCTGTTGATTTCAATATGGATGTCGCCCTGGTAATAGGAAACGAGGAAAAAGGGATAAGGCCGTTAGTCAGGAAACAGTGCGATTTTTTGGTGTCGATTCCCCAAACTGAGCCGGTTGGTTCACTGAATGCCGCGGTTGCAGGGGCCATAGCGATCTATGAGGTTGTGAGGCAGAGGTCAGGAGTCAGATGACTATTCTTCTTCTCCTTTTTTGCCGCACCAGAGAGGATCTTCACCAAATCGTTCAAACAGCCATTCTTCCGGAGAGAGTGTGGTGTTGACTGCTTCCTTTGTAAAGGAATAGGGATAGTTGTTACAATAATTAAGGATAATTCTATATGCTCTGACAATTTTTTGTGTCATAACCTTACATTTTTCACTCTCTTCACCACATGTGTCCGGATGCCATTTCTTAATCAATTCTTTATAGGAGGATTTGATGGTTTTCATGGTAGCCTTTTCCGGAAGGCCGAGGATATCCGCCGCTTCTGTGATCACATCATATTTTGAGCGTTTTTTCATTTACAATCCGTACGATATTATCGTGTATCACAGAGGGCTCCTGCGTGGCATCTATTATACAAAATCGTCCCGGTTCCGCTCTCGCCAGCCTCAAATATCCCTGCCGTATTTTTTCATGAAATTGCGCGGTTTCCTTTTCGAAGCGATCTTCTTTCGCTTTACCTGAGCTATTGGCTATGCGTTTCCATGCCCGCTTGAGTCCTATCGCTACAGGACAATCTAAAATAAAGGTCAGATCCGGTTTCAATCCTTTTAAGATGGTCTCATGAAGGTAATCAATAAAATCGAGATTAAATCCCCGTGCAGACCCCTGATAGACGACAGTGGCGTCAAAAAAACGGTCGCACAATACTATCTTTCCGGCTTCAAGGGAGGGGCGTATGATTTCTACCACATGCTGTGCGCGGTCGGCTTCGTAGAGGAGGAGTTCTGTTAAAGAGTTTATCTTAGCGTTAACAGAATCGAGGAGGATCGACCGAATTTTTGTGCCGATTTCAGTCCCTCCCGGTTCTCTTGTGACAATAGAGTCACGTGAGCCCTTTTTTAAAAAATCTGCCAGGAGTCTAATCTGTGTGCTCTTACCTGACCCCTCTATTCCTTCAAAGGTAATGAACATAATATCTATTTGATCTACAGATTGATATGAAGTAGGGAGTAAGCAGTACGCAGTAAGCAGCGAGATGGAAGTGTCACTGCCTACTCCCTACTCCTTACTCCAAAATACTATCTGACAGTGTAGTTCAATAACCCTCCCGCAAGCAGTATACCCCGTTGCCGTTCGGAAAGTTCACAGACAAGGGGAATGTTAACATCGGCAGTCTTATTTTTCAATACAATCTCTTTTCCTTTTTTTAACTGACCCCTGATGTTATTAATCTCAATACCGTCTCCCTGAGAGATCGTTTTGTAGTCTTCTTCTCCGGCAAAGGCAAGAGGGATAATGCCGAAGTTGATTAGATTGGCTGCATGGATTCTTTCAAAACTTTGTGCGATCACGGCCTTTACGCCGAGATACATAGGACAAAGCGCCGCATGTTCCCGGCTCGAGCCCTGTCCGTAGCTGAGTCCCGCAACAATGATGTTGTATTTCCCCTTCTCCTTGTTTTTCATGCAGCGGGAAGAGAAGGTAGAATCGACATTCTCAAAGACAAATTCAGCGTATTTGGGTATATTGGAACGGTATTTTAAACGGGCGCCTGCCGGCATAATATGATCCGTGGTAATCTTATCACCGACCTTGATCGTTATTTCTCCTGTAATTTGTTCCGGAAGCGGTGTATTTTTCGGGGGATCACCTATATTCGGCCCGCGAAAGATCTGTGCGGAGATATCCGGTCTTCCATTGCCAAGAAACATGGAATCGTCAACGAGGAACTCCGAAGGGGGCTCAACAGCAGGGCAGGGGATACCGAGTTCGCGCGGATCAGTGACCTCGCCGGTGATGACTGCTGCTGCCGCCACTTCCGGGCTTACCAGATATACCTGTGCATCCCTTGTGCCGCTGCGTCCTTCAAAGTTCCTATTGCTCGTTCGAAGAGAGACCGCCTTGCCGGGCGGGCTCTGACTGTTTCCAATGCAAAAACCGCATGCACTTTCCATAATCCTCGCGCCTGCATCGATCAAATCAGCGAGCGCGCCTGATCTCGCCATCATTTGGATGACCTGTCTTGAGCCGGGAGCAACACCAAAGGAGACATTAGGATGTACGGTCCGTCCTTTTAGTATCCTTGCCACGGTCACCATGTCCTTATAGGAGGAATTGGTGCAAGAGCCGATCTCAACCTGGTCAACCTTAAGTCCCTTTACCTCCTGAATGGTCTTGATATTGCCGGGACTGTGCGGCGCAGCCGCAAGGGGCTCGATCTTGTCCAGCTCCACATGCACGACCTTGTCGTATTCCGCGTCCTCATCAGGTCTTAGTTTCAGCCATTGATCTTCCCGGCCCTGTGCCTTTAAGAAGCGCCTTGTCTCATCATCCGATGGGAAGATGGAGCAGGTAACTCCCATTTCAGCTCCCATATTGGTTATAGTAGCCCTTTCCGGGACACTCAGCGCTGCCGTTCCCGGTCCGGTGTATTCCAGGACAACCCCTACGTTGCCTTTTACGGTAAAGATCTCCAGCATCTTCAAAACTACGTCTTTGGCGCTGACCCAGTCATTCAATTTGCCGGTAAGATATATATTATATACCTTTGGGCAGATGGTGTAGAAAGGGCCTCCGCCCATTGCAACCGCCACATCCAATCCTCCGGCCCCTATAGCGATCATCCCGATCCCACCGCCTGTCGGGGTATGACTGTCTGAACCAAGAAGGGTCTTGCCGGGTCTTCCGAACCTTTCTAAATGAACCTGGTGACAGATGCCGTTTCCGGGCCTTGAATATATGATACCGTATCGCGCTGCAACGGTCTGAAGGTATTTATGGTCATCCGCATTCTCAAAACCGACCTGTATGGTATTGTGGTCCACATAGCTGACGGAAAGCCCGGTTTTTATTGACTCGATTCCCATGGCTTCAAATTGAAGATAGGTCATCGTGCCTGTTGCATCCTGGGTAAGAGTATGATCGATCTTGATCCCGATTTCAGACTCCGGTTCCCATCTGCCGTCAACCATATGTGATTCTAAAATCTTTCGAGTGAGGCTTTTTCCCATTCAGCGCTCCCTGTGTGCAGTCTATGAGGCTGTCCGAGAATTCTGATCCTACTGCAAAAGAGTGAGAAACGGCCCAAATTTCCGCAAGTTTTCGTCAAATAGGCCTGC
>JAUVFC010000114.1 GCA_030594505.1 Desulfobacterales bacterium | reverse complement strand
ATTTTGAAATTGTTTCCCATGTAAGACCAAGTGTGGATATTTCCCCTATAACTCCACAGCCTGATTCAATAAGCTTTTTGACACCATTTATTGCACCGGCTTTAAGAGTTTCCGGACTGGCTGAGTTTCGTAATTCTATTAATTTTTCAACCCATGATTTAAAACCATTTTCATATTTAACCTTGTCTTTTAAAGCGCAGAGTTCAAGATGTGTATGTGCATTTACAAGAACAGGCAAAAGCGCGCCCGGGCCGTGATCAATAATATGTCCGCTGCATGAACCTTTGCCGATGTCCTTAATTAATCCTGAGTCAACCCTGATATAACCGTCACGGATAATTGTATAGGGATCAACTATTATCCATCCGGCCTTGTGGGTGACTGTTTCAGTTGAATTCATGTAACTACTCAGGTTGTTAGGTTCACAGTTCACGGTTGGGCTATATGTACTCAACGTTCAGGGTGACATGGAGATCGCAGTTTAACCTTGAACCGTGAACCCGGAACTTTCCCTTCATAAGTCCCTAAATTTCATTTCTATCAAGCATTTCCTCTACAAGCCGATAATAATCGATTCCGGCCTTCCTGAACCCCTCTTTTCCGTATTTCATATTTGCCTCCAGGACCCAGTAGCGTCCTTTTGCGAAACATATGTCAAGGCCGACGTCATCAAAACGGCACTTCCTGGCTGTATCGAGCGCCAAATCAAGACCTTCCTCGGGTATGTCATCGAAACTGACTTTTCCTCCCTGGGACAAGTTGGTACGAAAATTTCCTTTAGAGGCGATACGCCAATATGCATGAATTATACGACTCCCCATAATCACTACCCGCAGATCACGATCGAACTCAAGATACTCCTGGATATAGGCCACATGCGTTAATTGGACATAATCGGCAAGTTCCTGTTTGTTACAAATCAAGTAAACACCTTTCCCAAGAGCTGATCCCCTCGGGATCTTGCCAATGAACGGGAATTGAAAGTGATCAGGAATTGTTGCCTTTTGGCGATCCCCATAAAAAAAGTGCGTCCTGGGGTGAGAAATATCCAGAAGCCGGAACAAGGTGGTCTGCTTGATCTTATCCTGCGTAAATTTGTATGTATGATAAGTCGGAAAGGTACGCTTTCCCACGGTGTCAAAGATGTCAGCGTAAAAAGCAGTGGGATAATAGATAACGGAAGAATTTCGTATCAGGTCCTTTTCCCAATCTTTGTAAGCGGAAAAATTAGGACGAACACCGAGGGTAATTACGTTCCTGCAACGTTTTAAACGGTATTCAAGCGCGACGTTTTTTTTCATCCAGGGCCGAGAGATTTTGTTTTTTAAAATCTTTGGGATTCAGATTGTATTTTTTAAGGAGGTTGTAAAAATCTGCCCGATACTTTGAGGCCATCTCTGCTGCTCTGCTTACATTCCCCTTGGTAAGTTCAAGTATATTAATGAGATAATTTTTTTCGAAGTCCCCCTTGGCCTCTTTCAAGGGCTTTAGTTTAAACACGTTTGGGACAATCTTTTTATGTGGAAGAACAAATTCTTCCGTAATCACATTCTTTGTGGTCATTGCAACCGCATACTCTATAGTGTTTACCAGTTCTCGTACGTTTCCGGGCCAATCATGAAGCATCAGTTTCTGCATAGCTCCCCGTGTAATATCATAGACCTCTTTTTTCATCTCTTTACTGTATTTTTTTAAAAAGTGTTTGGCTAAAGCCGATATATCTTCCTTCCTTGCCCTCAGTGAAGGGAGATATATAGGGATGACATGTATTCGATAAAAGAGGTCTTCTCTAAAAAGCCCGTTTTTTACCTCTTTTTCAAGATCCTTATTAGTTGCCACAATCACTCGTGCATCTACATTTAGCGGTTTTTCCGCCCCGACCGGATGAAATTGTTGAACCTCTAATACTCTTAACATCTTTGCCTGAAGAGAGGGAGACATCTCACCAATTTCATCAAGAAATATTGTCCCTCCGTGAGCCTGTTCAAACAGTCCGCGTTTATTTCGAACAGCGTTCGTAAATGCCCCTTTTTTATAGCCAAAAAGCTCGCTCTCAAGAAGTGTATCGGGTATGGCCGCACAGTTTACAGCTACAAAAGGGTCTTCCTTTCTGTGACTGCTCAAATGGATCGCCTTGGCAATCAACTCTTTTCCTGTTCCGCTTTCACCGTGCAGATAAATAGTGGAATCGGTCTGCGCAATGCGGACTACCTGTTGGAGCACCTTCCGCATCTTTTCGCTTCGGGTCACAATATTTTTAAAGTCATATTTCCCCTCGAAGATACCCCCAAGTATTTTGATTTCTACAGCAAGCTTACGTTTTTCCAGTGCTTTTTCGATATGAGAAAGGAGGTCCTGCGCATCAAACGGTTTTAAAAGATAGCTGTAAGCTCCTCTTTTCATCGCATCTACTGCGTTTTCAACACTGCCATGTGCGGTGAGAATGATAACCGGAAGATCCGAATTGATCGCATGAAGTTCTTCCATCAGGCTGATCCCGTCCGTGCGCATCAACTTCAAATCGACAATTGCGAGGCTAAAGACGTGCTTTCCGGCAAGTTCAAGGGCTGTGTCTTCCTTCTGTGATACCACGGCTTCATAGTTTGCCGCCTCTATCCTCGTTTTCAACAGTTCGAGAAGGTTCTTATCATCGTCAACAATTAAAATTTTCCCAAGAGACATTTTACTTAATCCATTCTTTCTTCTTTTTTTCAAGCTCGATATCGACCTGTTTCATCTTTTCTATAATTTCCAGCACCCCCATCCATATTTTTGCCCGTTCCGCCATCGGACCTTCCGGGTAGTTTGACACAAGCTCTCTGAAATAGCCAAAAGATTTTCCATAGTCCCTCTTTGCATTTCCATAATGTGCATAGACCAATCCTAAAGTGAACAGAGCCTTATCTCCAGGCGATTTATTGCCGGCTAAATCTAAAGATTTTTGACTCTCTTGTGCCGCCTTTTCATAATCCCCTCGTTCCAGAGACGTCTTCGCACTGGAAAGATAATTATGCGCCATTAATCTGTCATGTAATCCACTGCATGTGGCGCATCCGGAAAAAGCAAGCAAAATCAGACCGGCAAGGTAAACGTAAATATGCTTCCCTGATTTAGTTTTGTTTCCGCCCATATCTTCCCTCCATGGGCGTTTATGATATTTTTTGCTATACACAGCCCTAAACCTGTACCTCCTGTTTCTTTCCGATCTTTTGTTGATGCCTGGTAAAACTTATCGAATATGGAAAATAATTTTTTCTCGGGAATGCCGGGGCCTGTGTCAACTACTGAAACTATTATCTCATGATCTGAAGCGTATGCATTCACCCCTATCGTTCCCCTTTCCGGTGTAAATTTAACCGCGTTGCCAAGCAAATTTCTTAATACCTGAAGAATCCGTTCTCGACTTACATTCACTTTTGGCAATGTGTCAGCGATTTTTCCCGCGACTTCTATATTTTTCCCTTCCACAATAGGTTCTATCTCAAATATTACCTGATTAATTAGAGGGGCAATATTTGTTTTTTCGAAATCTTCCGGCATTATTCCCGCCTCCATTTTTGACAGATCGAGAAGAGAATTAACAGAACGGATTAAACGGTTACTTTCTTCAACTATGATGGTTAAAAGCCTTTTTTGTTTATCCGTAATAGTTCCTCCCACGCCTTCCAGTAATAGAGTGGTGCCCTCCCTTATTGATGTCAGCGGTGTACGGAGGTCGTGAGAAATATGGGAGAAAAAATCCGCTTTCATTTGATCCAACTTTTTCAGTTTGGCACACATAAAATTGAAAGATGATGCCAAATCTTTTACTTCGGGCGGAGACGACAAATTTAAATACCCATCAAATACCCCTTTTTGGGCGATTTCCCTGGTTCGTTTTTTCAATAAAGAAAGAGGCTTATTAATACTCTGTGTAATTACCAGGGAGATAAAGAGCCCGACAAGTAATGTAGTTACTGTCATAACCAAGGCCATCTCAGTGGCCCTTTTGCCGGTCGCCTCCAGTGCCCTCATCTTTCTGTCGATATTAGATTGTACATGACGGTTTAATTCTTTTAAATGATCTATTGTACCATTGACATACTCCTGTTTTGTGTCTTTATAAGAGAGTCCTGAATAGTCCTTTCCCTCATTCAGATATTGCGCCTCTTTTTCAAAAAGGAAAAGATAGCCGGAGTGGAGTTCCTTTATCCGGTTTATTAAAGCTTCCTGATCGGAGTTGGCATCATAAGAGATACTTGAAAGATGTCGGATAAACTCCTGCCGTGCTACCTGAAATTGTTTGTAAAAACTCTTGTCTCTTGTGAGAAGATATTTATTTTCAGACCGCACCTGGGATAACAACGAGTCTCTGATTTTCTTTACATCGTTGATTGCAGCGGTGTCCACATGAAGAATAAGATGTGTTATATTATTAAGGCGGTATAACTGGTAAATGGTGTATGTACTCAAAGCCGCTACCAGTAAAAAAATACTGAGATAGCCTAAAACAAGACGGTGAAAAATGGTAAGCTTCATAAATAAATGTGGAGCAGCAATTATTTCATTGGAAATCAAATTATTTTGAACACTACTATATTTGTACGTTACAGGATACATTTAGAAGATTCAACTATTTTTTGTGTGTAAAAAATGATGACTTCGTAAAAAGTCTGAAAAGTTCCACTTTCGTTATTCCCGCGAAGTCGGGAATCCAGTAATTACTTATAGTTATGCAAAGCTCTTTTGCATTGATTTCCAAAATCGGTATTTTTTTACGAAGTCACAAAAAAAAAAGCAGACTCCAGATTAAAGACATTGTTTGGCAATACCGATATTAGGATAGGAAATCAATAGGAAACACGGATTTCTTACACAGACAGAGTAAGCCTCATTGGAAATCACCTGCAAAGGAACATTCTGTTGGATAGAAATAATCCCAAAATGAAAAACATTGCCTTTCTTGTTGTTGATAGTCATAAAAGGTCCACACAAAACGTTATTAAGGCCCTCGACTATCTCAATCATCGCAATGTCTCCACGTCAAAACGCGGAAGTGAGGCATTGTCTATCTTAAACACGAAAACGATCGGTTGCATAATCGCTGACTGGGACCTGCCCGATATGATAGGTCTTGCCCTTCTCAAGATTGTCAGGGCCTCGGAGCAGTTTTCGCATCTCCCTTTTTTTCTGATAACCGACCAGTTAACACGAGCACAGGTCATAGAGGCAGGCGAAGCAGGCATTACAGGAATAATTGTTAAACCAATGACCATGGAGTCCTTTAAACAAAAGATCGATTCCATTCACGAACTCCATCAAGAATTTGTCGACCTAAAGTCACAGCAACACCTTGAACACGGTAAGTTGTATCTTGATAAAGAAGATTACGACAAGGCATTGACCGAATTCAAAAAGGTCCTGGAATACAACGACAGTCCCGAAGTCTATTATAATATAGGTTATATAAAGACGGCACAGGGCAAACATGAAGAGGCAATCGTGGCTTTTAGAAAGGCCACGCAGATCAACAACATGTTCGTAAAGGCATACAGGGGGATGGGCACAGCGTACCAAAAGCTCGGAAGAATGACAGAGGCCGAAGAGAGCCTGCAACAAGCCGCAGACATGTACATGAATAAGCATATGGATGAAAACGCAGAAGAAGTACTTAACGAAATCCTCCAAATCAACCCGAATACTGTTAATGTCTTCAATAGCCTGGGCGTTCTTTATCGTAAACAGGGGAAACTCAGAGAGGCCCTTGAGCAGTACCAAAAGGCGCTGAAGGTGACTCCCAACGAAGAGAAGATTCATTACAACATCGGAAGGCTTTGCATTGACATGAAGGAACTGGAGAAGGCAAAAGAAGCGTTTACAAAGGCTATCGAACTCAATCCTCGCTTTGAAGAAGCAAAACAGACTTTACAGGCGTTAGAGATCGGAATTTTATGACAACTTGCT
>JAUVFC010000194.1 GCA_030594505.1 Desulfobacterales bacterium | reverse complement strand
TGGAGATTAGCGGAAGATATAATTGGAGACAGGCCCGTAGATTTTATCGAAATAGAAACATCTAGTGAGTCTTTGCAACTGGCTATTCAGCGTTATGGAGTGGAACTGTGATAACGCTTTACAACGAATTGGCTCAACGAATTCGCGATGAAGTTCAGGATATAGAACGGGTCATCCATCGCGCGTTGCGGGCTTGGTCACATGCTCACAAGTTACCCGAGGAGCAAGATGTTTATCTGGATTCGGTGGCCTTGAATCTCCACGGCTTTTATTCAGGGATAGAACATCTCTTTGAGCTGATTGCCAGACATATTGATCACACTCTTCCTGAAGGAGAAACCTGGCATCGTGCCTTGCTCCATCAGATGGCACATGACCTGACGGGTATACGTCCTGCTGTTATTGGACAAGACAGCGCTTTACCTCTGGATGAATTACGACGATTCAGGCATCTTGTACGTAATGTCTATACGATGAACCTATCCCCCGACAAGATGACCGGATTAATGTCAACATTGCCGGGATTATGGGAAGTGCTCCGTGCTGAGATGCTTGCTTTTGCTGATTTTGTTGAGGTGTTGGCTGAGACAAGTGAAGACAAGTAGCTCCCTTGGAGCAAAAAAAATCATAGATGGACTTTGAAACTTTGCGCCCTTTGCGTCTTTGCGGTGAACTATTAAAAAAAACATTCCAACTGATCCACCCTGACTTGGCCGATAAGAATATCACTCTAATCCCGTTACAAGGGGATGGATCTGATCGGAAATGGTATCGCGCTGCTTGTGGCGGCGAGTCGTTAATCGTTGTGGAGCACGGCCCGCCGGCAAGGAAAGGGGTTTCAGAGGCGGATGCCTTTGCAGCGATCGGGAGGCACCTGAAAAAATCAGGGGTTCCGGTCCCTGAAATCTATGCCTATGATCCTCCTTCCGGGATTGTTCTCCTGGAAGATCTTGGCGCTATCCACCTTCAAGATGTTATCAAGAATGAAAAAAATCGAAAGATAATCAATTCCCGCTATCGTGCTGTGATGGATCAACTGATTATCATGCAGATCAATGGGAAAGAAGGCTTTAACGTAGGGAACTGTCTTGAGACACCGTATTATGACCTGGACGTCATCCTTAACCGTGAGTCCCGCTATTTTGCGGAGGCCTTTTTGACCGGTTATTTAGGGCTTAAAGTAGACTTTCATGACCTTGCGGATGAATTCAACTTGATTGCCGGGCATGCCCTGTCAAATCAAATTACCGGTTTTCTCCATCGTGACTGCCAGTCCAGAAACATCCTTGTCCGGAACGGATCATACTACTTTATCGACTTTCAAAGCGGACGTCTTGGCCCCCTCCAATACGACCTTGCGTCCCTGTTGATCGATCCATATGTGGAGCTTCCGGAAGATGTTCAGCAAGATCTCCTGAAATATTATATAAAACAGCTATCCGATCGGATCGCCTTTGACACCGACATATTTTCAGAGGTATATCAATACAACGCCTTGAACCGAAATCTGCAGATACTCGGCGCCTTTGCCTACCTGAGCGGGGTAAAGGGGAAAACCGGGTTTCGCGCCTATATCCCGGCCGCATGGAAAAGCCTTCGTGCCAGGCTTGAAAAAATCGCGGCAAAGACTTGTCCAAAGCTGCTTAAGATAGTAAGAAAGTAGGCAGTAGGGAGTGAGCAGTAGGCAGTAGGCAGTAAGCAGTAAGCAGCGAGTTACTCCTTACTGCATACTCCTTACTGCATACTGCATACTGCATACTGTCTACTGAAGAAAGGAAGTCTCCATTGAAAATCAAGTACATCCTCCTCACCTTTCCGGCCATTCTGATCATCTTTCTATGTATCAACTTCATATATGTCTCCACAAAGTCGAGGCCGGAACAAAACCATCTGGTCATCGGATCGATCGGAGACGCCTCTTTTCTCAACCCTGTCCTTGCCCAGGATTCCGCATCGAGCGACGTTAACTCCTTCATCTTCAACGGACTCTTAAAATATAACGAAGACCTCCAACTGACCGGTGATCTGGCTGAATCGTGGACAGTCTCTCCCGGCCCCAGGCCTCGGATTACCTTTCACTTGCGAAAAGGGATTCGATGGCACGACGGGCGCCCGTTCACTGCTCATGATGTCCGGTTTACCTACGAAACAATCATGGATGAGAAGACCAATACGGTTCGAAGGAGCGACTACGAACTGGTTGAAAAGTTAGAGGCGCTCGATCCGCACACGGTCCGCATCACTTATAAAGAGCCTTTCTCACCCGCCCTTGAGACTTGGGCCATAGGGATCATTCCTGAACATCTCTTAAAAGGGAAAGATATCAATACCGCCCCATTTAACAGAAATCCCATAGGAACGGGGCCGTTTATCTTTGACTCATGGGTAAGCGATGAAAAGATAGTCCTTACGGCAAACCCGGATTACTTTGAGGGGAAACCCCATCTTGACCGGATCGTCTACCGTATCATCCCGGAAACATCCCTGAGCGAGATAGAGATCCTGACCGGCGGAATAGATTATACCGGCGTCTTTCCCCACCAATATGAAAGGATAAAGAAAAACCCCAGGCTTAAAATTTACCGTCAGCCCGGCCTCGGCTATACCTACATCGGTTACAACCTTGAAAATCCTCTTTTCCGGGACAAAAGAGTCCGCCAGGCGCTCACCTGCGCTATCAACAGAGAAGAAATCGTCCGGTATATCCTTTACGGTCTCGGACAAATCGCCACAGGCCCCTTCCCCAACCACCTTTGGTACGCGGACAAGACCATTCAACCGTTCCCCTATGATCCTGAAAAGGCGAAGAGACTCCTGTATGAAGCCGGCTGGAAAGATACCGATGGGGATAACCTTCTGGACAGGGACGGGAAACCGTTCTCATTTCGCCTGATAACCAACAGCGGAAACGATATACGGCGTGATGTGGGCGTGCTTGTACAGAGATATTTTAAAGAAATAGGGCTTGATGTGGAACTTCAGCTTTACGAGTGGTCTGTCTTTTTGAAGAATTTCATCAACCCGAGACACTTTGATGCCTGTATTCTCGGCTGGAGCCTGAGCGTAGACCCTGACGCTTACAGTATATGGCATTCAAGTCAGATCGAGGGAGGATTTAATTTTATCGGATACGACAACCCTCTGGCAGATCAACTCTGGGTAAAAGGACGCCGTACCTTTGATATCAAAAAGCGAACGGAAATCTATCACAAGATACATCGTCTGATACACGAAGACCAGCCGTATACCTTCCTTTATGTGCCGGACTCCACCCCGGCCTTGAGCAAAAAATTCAAACGCCTGATTACAGATGCTGAAGGCAAAGAGACAATGGCGCCGATTGAGATGACCAGAGGAGGGTTGTTGTTTAATATCCACGAATGGGCGGTTCCCGGATATGTTAAAAAGCTCCGGGGCCAATCAGCGTATCGCCCTTAAGGCCCGCCAAGTTGTCATCCAGGCACGCCAACTCCTTCCTTAACGTAACGATATGGACTATGACCCCATTCGGCTTGATCCATTGCCCACCCAAGTAATCCGGACAATTATCAGCGTTTCCCTTTTGTTGCCATAGCGCCTCATTTTCACTGGAACCTGCAGGATGAATGTCAATCCGACTATCTTTTTCATTGACCCATACACGAAGAGAGTATAATCGATTCTTCTTTATCTCATTACAGGAAAAAGTAACCTGAAAAGTTGCTGAAACAAGCTTCTTCCCGTTTGCGTTATTCGTACTAACATTAAATCTTCTAAGCTGAAACTGAGCCATTTTGCAGGATATTCCTTTTAAAGTTTTAGGTTTTCATTATTGTTATATCGGAGATCCGCCGCAGGCGGGACAGATAGTTAAAACTTAAAACGTTCGTGAAAAGCTGCTTTTCAGACTTTTTACGAAACCATCAATATGCTTGGGTAAAGCAATACCCGTGCCATGCCATACAATCTATAAATTTAGCTGGGTTATATTAGCAGGAAGGTGTCCGGCGAGAAAAATTGCAGGTATTTACATACTATGTAGTTACATAGACTGACAGGAAATTCCTCAATTCCTCAATTCCTCAATCCCTAAATCCCTAAATCCCTAAATCTATGTAATCAATTTCTCATACTT
>JAUVFC010000042.1 GCA_030594505.1 Desulfobacterales bacterium | reverse complement strand
GTATGACCGCGTATGCTTATCTTGCCGGCATCCGCACTGGAAGCCATGACAGGCGTGCTGACCAACCCCAAAAGAGCCAATGAAACAATAAGAATTGTTAAGTAATTCCTTTTCTTCATGCCAACCTCCTTTTTTATATCCTGATTACATCTATAAATATTGAAATATAATCTGTTTGGTACGCAGAACTACAAAATACGACAAACGGCCGGCATCACCCCCTTTTGAATCTTTTAGAGTAATAAGTCTGTCGATTACTTAAGCTTAAAATATAAAATATTTTTTATTTTAATGATAGTTAAATATAATTGGTAGACTGTTGCAATAATTTTGTCAAGATGTTTTGGGGATTTTGTGGATTGGCAGTTCTTTTACAAACATAACCTTTCGCGGCGCCTTATACGGGGCGAGGTGTGAGCGGACAAATTTGAGGATATTCTTTTCGTCCCGGGGCTGGCCCGGCTTTGTAACCACAAGCGCGTGGGCGATCTCGCTTTTTATCGGGTCCGGTCTTCCGACTACGGCGGCCTCTTCAATATCCGGATGCATTCTCAGCACCTTTTCTACCTCTTTCGGGTAGATATTCAGGCCGTTAGTAATAATCATATCTTTTTTCCTGCCGGTCAGAAAGAGAAAACCGTCTTCGTCCAGATACCCCAGATCGCCTGTATGAAGCCGGCCGTCTTTCAGGGCGGCACGGGTGGCCCCGGGGTTTTTGAAATAACCGAGCATGACGTTGGGGCCGCTTGTGACGACTTCCCCGATCTTGCCGCAAGGACACTCCTTCCCTGCGTCATCCACGATTTTCACTGTAGTGCCGGGTATGGAAAGCCCTACTGATCCGATTTTCATACGACCATTGATCTGATTGGAGGTTACCACCGGCGCTGCTTCAGTAAGCCCGTATCCGTCCATGATATCGATACCGAAACGTTCCTTAAACTGTTCCACCATTCCGGGAGGGGAGGCGCATCCACCGGAGAAACACAGCCAAAGAGCCCCGAGATCATATTTTTCCGCTTTTGGATGTGCGAGCATGCCCATAAATATCAACGGCACTCCCGTCATATAGGTAACCCGGTTTTCCGTAAGAATTTCAAAAAGTTGTTCTCTTTCAAAGCGCTCCACCAGTACAATGCTTCCGCCGTACTTGATCATGCTCAACATGTTGACCGTGGCGCCGAATGCATGGAACAGAGGGATGACGGCGATAGATCGGTCGTGTTTATCTATCCCTTCTACGGCCCTGATGGCTTCCGCGTTTGTAAACAGATTGTAATGGCTCAGCATGGCGCCAAGCGGCGTTCCATTCATTGCCGATGTATAAATGATCACTGCCGGGTCGTTTTTTTCAACCGGAACCGTGGAAACAGGTTCTGAGGATGTGATTAATCTGTTGAACGAGGTCTCTTCTTCCTCACTGTCAACGATCAGGATGGTGCGGGTGGGGACCTTCCCCTTTAATTCCTCCCAGATACGGGCCTTGCGGGAGTCTGTTATAAAGATCTTGGCCCCGGAATCGGCCAGATAATGGGTTAATTCATAAGGTGTTGCAGCGACGTTGAGGGTAACCGCCACACCACCCGCATGGAGGATGGCAAAATAGGCGATGACAAATTCCGGACGGTTTGGAAGCGCGATAGCAACTCTGTCGCCCTTTTTTAGGCCAAGCTTTTGCAAACCGCCGGCCAGTCTCATCACCTGGTCGAGGAGATCGGCATATGAAATTTCCCGGCCATTGAAAAACAAGGCGCTCTTTTCAGGAAATCGTCTGGCAGAGTCTGTAAGTATGAGGCTTAGATTCATGTTTGTTTATTCAGAGCCAATTTCAAAACGTCCCCTTTTGTCCGATATCTGCGTCAGGCTCAAATTTTAATCCTCGAAATACTCCATGTATTCCTGTGGTTAAATTTTTCACCTTCCTTGATCTCGAACAAAATTGAACATTTTGAAACTGCCTCTTCAGCAAAGAGTTTTTTAATTAACCAAAAAAAAGATACGATCATTATCATAAATTCTATTGAAGGGCAACTATGGATTTAGAACACTATGGATTTAGAAATTTAGAAATTTATCGGGATCTCAGATATTTTTCTACAATTTCCACAAATGGATGGTTGATCTGTGTTGTACGGATACCGATTACCTTATCGACAATTGTCCCATATCTTGTGGGATCGCCTTCTCCGGAGCAATGAAAGATTAACATGTCTCTGAAGTTTCCAAAGGTGCCGTAGAGTCTGTGTTCATAGTCCATTTCGTAAATATCGCTGAGCATCGGCTGCTGCCTGGTGGAGATAAAATACTGCGCTCCCAGTGCGGCGGCTCGAATGGCATGCCCGATGTCCCACCCAAGCACTTTCAATCCTATGACGATACCGGTAAAGAGGTCGCCTGCCCCGAGAGTGGTCTGAAATTTTAGGACGTTATCATCTCCGACAGAGAGTATGCGTTCTAAAAAATTAAATTCCAGGTTTGGATTGAAATCAGTCTTTTTGAGAAATTCCGTTGCAAGGTCCTGATCAAGGCGTTCCGCAAACTTGGCCCCTCTTTTTCCATCCGAAACAATCAGCTTGCCGCCTTCGGTAGAAAAACTTTTTCTTCCGTGGCCCATAGCCCGGGCTGTTTCCTGCATTGTTTTTTCAAGCCCTTTAACTTCCATAGAAGGATCAAGCGTTAATAATTCATCACGGTTCAGTATCATATATTTTACATACGGTAATATTATACGGTAAATGATCTCCTTGCCTGACTCAAAAAATCTCATTTCCCGTTTGCTGAAATACCCGCCTTCACGAGTCAATTTTGACGCGCATCGAAGAAATGTGGAGCTCAAGCAAAGGTATACCGGGATATTAGACCCGTAAGCAATCTGAAGGAGAAAGAGTATGTGCCGCAACTCTTCAGGATTGGTGATGCTGTTAAGGATGATATCTGTTTCTATGAATTTTTCGTCCTTCCTCAACATCTTTCCCAGGTCCTGATAGCGCTTAAACAGCAGTTCGGGAGCTATGATCTCCTCATTGGTCTTATTGCTCAGGATGGTTCTGTCGTAATTTTTTCCTTCCGCGGTATGTACTGTGATGACATATCCCTTTCGGGGGACCAGTCCACTTATGTGAACATCCTTTTTGTCGCCAAAATTGACGCCGAATGAATTGTATTCATAGACAATCTTTTCCCACTCCGGCAGGTTGGTATCCGCAAAGAATAAGTGGTAAAAATCGATATTCCCGGTTTTTTCCAACAGCCCTTCACTGTAATAAATGTGGCGCATTGCGGTTATTATGTTTTTGTTATTCCCTCCAAGATTGATTTCAACAGGGGCGCTGATTTTTACCTCGAATATTTTGTCGTCAATCAGCTTGCTTGCGTATTGTTCCCGAATCTCTTGTTTTATTTTCTTTAATTTGCCGGTGAGACTAAGATCTTGTGATGGTGACTGCTTTCCGCCGAATTCCAGGTGATAATACGAATGCCCGCCTACCTCCTGTATAGAAGAGTTTGCCAGGGGATTAATGACAATCTCTTTGCCATCTGGTAATGTGCCGCGAAAGATAGTACCCACAGGGAGAAAGAGTTTATTCTCCATAAATATTGCCCTGTTTTCGGTTCCTTCAAGGATTTCCGCCTTGGTTACGTCGATCCAATAATCAAAGACCGGGACCCCCCCGATAAAGATGAATCTCTTTGTTGCCTGCTTAACTTTCTTTGTCTTCATCAGTTATCCTTTTTCATTCCAAGACCTTAAAAATAAAAAATGTACTCGGAGGCTGTCCGAGAATTATGTCCGTAACGAAAAAGAGTGAGAACGAGACAAAATTTTCGCAAATTTGAGGAGAATAGCAGGCCTATTTGACGAAAACTTGCGGAAATTTGGGCCGTTTCTCACGCTTTTGCAGTAGGATCAGGATTCTCGGACAGTCTCCTATAGAAGGAAAAATGAAGTTATCATGCATAACAGCATAATTAAGGTTGGGAGTATAATCCTTGGCACATTATTGCTGGTTGGGTTTATGCTCCTGCTCTCCGGTTGTGCTCTCCAAAAAGATCTTGTGGCATCCCGGTCTAATCTAAATCAAAAAATCTCTTCGCATACAAAAAACATAAAAAAAATTAAAACCGATCTAAAAGCACACATTAAGAAATGGAATAAGAAAAATAAGAAGCTTCAAGCCACACAAGCAGAATTGAGATCGCTTTTACGTGAACTTCGAGAAGAAGCCAGAAACCTTCAGGGGCGATTAGAAAAAAGCACACGCCTTTCAGAAATGTCTGCCAAAAAAAACCAGGAACACTATAAAATGATTCAGTCCATCATGAAACGATTGCTTCATATAGAAGCCTATCTCGGGATGGAATCCACAGAAAGTATGATGCCTTCGGCAGCAGAACCGGTCAAGCTCGATAAGGACCGGCCCGCAAAAAAACTAACAGGAGATGAACTCTATGCTGCGGCCAAAAAGCTTTTTGATGAAGGAAATTACGATGCGGCCCGTGAACAATTTCAAGCATTTTTAAATGAAAATCCCAAATCTAAAAAAGCCGATAATGCGCAGTTCTGGATAGGAGAGACCTATTACCATGAGAAATGGTATGAAAAAGCCATCCTGGGATATCAAAAAGTAATTGAAAAATATCCAAACGGGAATAAGGTATCCGGCGCCCTCCTTAAACAAGGACTTGCTTTTTACAATATAGATGACAAAGGGAACGCCCGGCTCATATTAAAGGAATTAATAAGAAAGTTTCCGAAATCAAAAGAAGCGCAGATAGCAAAAAAAAAGTTGAGCAGGATGAAGTAATTGAAAATTATCGGTATCGACCCTGGTCTTGCAAGTACAGGGGTTGCCATTATCTGTGGGGATGTGAATCAGATCTCAAATTATGCTTTTGGAACAATTCGGACCTCTAAAGAAAAATCCCTTGCAAGTCGTTTACACCATATCTACCATGAAATCCAAACAATTATAAAGAAGGAACACCCGGATCTCATGGTAATTGAGGATATTTTTTCCCTTGAAAAACATCCCAATTCCGGAATCCTTCTCGGTAAGGTGTGCGGAGTTCTCCTCGTTTCAGGCTATCTTAACGGTGTCCCCACCATTGAGATAGCCACCAGGGAAGCAAAACAGGTCCTTACCGGAAACGGCAATGCCGGTAAAAGTCAAGTCGAAAAAGCTGTCCGCCACATCCTGGACCGACCAACACCAATCCGTCCTTCTCATGCTGCTGATGCCCTTTCGTTGGCCATCATCGGACTGTACCGCCATTCACATGAACAATCGTTCAAAGATCAGTTAACTAAAAATGGTTGATCAGGAGCTGCAAAATTTGATATAGGATATGTTCGTAGTCCGTTGCTTTTTTCTCACAACAGACTACGGACAACTGACAATACCAACCATTGATAATGCCACAAAAAGCAAAGTGATTTCAACGCTAAGCGCTTGGAACTAAAAGCATGATAGCCTATTTAGAAGGAAAACTTCTCAAAAAAGAACCGGACAGAATCATACTCCTTACGCAACAGATAGGGTACGAGATTTTTGTCCCCGCCGTGGTACGTAAGAACTTGGAAAGTAAGCAGATAGGCGATGATATAGCGCTGTACATATACCATCATCAGACAGAACGCCAGCCTAAATCGACCCTCATCGGTTTTAACCTGGAAATAGAACGAGACTTCTTCCGTGAATTTATAACCGTAGAAGACATCGGTCCCCTTAAGGCAGCCAGGGCGCTGAGCGTTTCAGTTAGACAGATCGCGCGGGCAATAGAAGAACACGATCTGGGAGCCCTGAAAAAACTGAAAGGGATCGGCTCCAGAACCGCAAAAAAAATTTTAGCCACGCTTGAAGGGAAAATGGGTAAATTTGCCCTGATTCGCGAAACCGGGCGGACAGAGCCGAGGCCGATCAAAGACTTTGCGCAGCAGGTCCGGGAAGTCCTTGTCAACCAGCTTGGTCATACGCCATTCGAGTCAAAGAAGATGATTTCGGCTGCCTTAAAGCGAAATGCTGAGATTTCTTCGGCGGAAGCATTGTTTGATGAGGTCTACCGGGGAGAAATAGCTAAATGAAGCCTCATACATCAAACGGACATCCAAACACAGAAATAACAACAAGGAGCCTCCTCTCAAAAAAAACTCTTCCGATCGATGAAACTCCGGAGATCCTATCGCTTCGGCCGCAGTCGCTTTCCGGCTATATCGGTCAACCCGGTGTATTAGAAACCCTCCATATCGCCATTGAAGCGGCATTAAAACGGAAAGAACCACTCGATCATATCCTGTTTCATGGGCCGCCGGGACTCGGCAAAACCACATTGGCCCATATTATCGCACACGAAATGGATGCAAATCTTACATCCACATCCGGACCGGCCTTAGAAAAGGGAGGGGATCTCCTCGGTATCCTTACACACCTTGAGGTGGGGGACATTCTGTTTATCGATGAAATACACCGCCTCCCAAAGGTAGTAGAAGAGCTTCTGTATCCTGCTATGGAAGACTTCGCAGTAGATTTTATCTTCGACAAAGGAGTTCATGCTCGAAGCCATCGTTATAGACTTAAACGTTTTATACTGGTTGGGGCCACCACCCGGGTAGGGCTCCTTTCTTCTCCGCTACGTGACCGCTTTGGTATTTTCAGAAACCTCGATTTTTATTCAGTCGAAGAACTGACATTGATAGTCAAACGCTCTGCCGCGCTTCTTGACATCGCCATTGATGACGAAGGGGCCTATGAACTCGCAAAGCGCTCACGAGGGACCCCTCGTATCGTAAATCGTCTTTTAAAACGCGTGCGCGATTTCGCCCAAGTCCGTGCGGACGGTACAATACAAAAAGAGACGGTAAGAGAAGCGCTCCGGTTGGAAGGGGTAGACGAAAAGGGGCTTACAGATCTGGATCAAAGGTTTCTCAAAACCATCATTAAATTTTATAAAGGAGGACCGGTTGGAATTGAGGCGATTGCCGCAACACTCCAGGAAGAGACCGATACCCTGGTGGATGTGGTGGAACCGTACCTTTTGAAAATCGGATTTGTTATTCGGACCTCCCAGGGGAGAAAGGTGTCTGAAGAGGCATTTAAACACCTCGGGTTTCCGTATCAGCATAAGCTTGGACTCGGTTAGGAATAAGGTTTAATTAATCCGCAGATTACGCAGATTTCCGCAGATTTTTTTTATCTTTCAATACCAAGCGGGTTTGTTTTGAAATCGGTGTAATCTGCGTAATCTGCGGATATAATTCCCTATACGAGAACAAAGTAAAACTACACTAAGATTGCAAAAAATAATAAAAGAATTGGTGCATCATGGAATACGACGAGGGAAAAATAGGCAGGATCTTTTTGCTCCGTTTTGATGACGGCGAAGATTTCGTTGATCTAATCCACTCATTTGTAAAGGAAAAAGAGATCAGAACCGGGCATATCCATATCCTGGGCGCTTTCCTTGCCTCCGAGATCGTGACCGGCCCCAGAAAACCGGTATTGCCGCCGGAGCCTACCTGGACCTCTTTTTCAGAAGCATGGGAGGTTCTGGGCTTCGGGACCGTTTTATGGGAAAATGATCAACCTAAAATCCACCTCCACGTAGCGCTTGGCAAAGGGGAAAAGACGCTCTTGGGTTGCGTAAGAAAAAGAACCGAGGTGTTTTTAACGGTTGAGGCGGTGATCACGGAGATAACAGATATTAAGGCACGGAAAAAATTTAACGAAAAACTTGGCCTGTCACTTTTAGACTTTAACCCGAAATCGAATTAATTTGGTTTTCATGAAGGAGATTACTATGAACATTGCAGTCCTGAGTTGTAAGAACATCAAAGACGAAACATGTATCGGGTGTCACAGGTGCTTGATGGGATTTGATAAAAAAGAAGGGGAATTTGAAAGGTATAAGGACACTGATGCAAAGTTACGCGCACTGGTACACTGCGGCGGATGCCCTGGCACATCTCCGGTCCTTCGTCTTGCAAACCTAAAGACATGGATGGCCCCCTTTGGAGAGACCATAGACGCGGTATATATCGGAAGCTGCCTCCTCCATAACTGTCCTTACAAGGACACCATTATTGAAAAGATAAAGGCAAAAGCCGGAGTGGAGGTGATTGAAGGGACGCATCCATACGCGCCGGTTCAGGTATTCGGAGGATAAGTAATTAAAGCGACCGTTAAAAAATACTCAACACAAGGACGTTATTTAAGGACGTTATTTAAGAGTTGATTTTTTAGTTAATTTGAATTAATAATATATGGTTCTGAGGTTTACGCCCCAGACAGAGACCTTTGCGAAACTGTCATTTTGGTCTCACAAAAAAGGAATTCACTAATATCTATCAGGAGAGTTTTTTATGAGAAAAAAGATTCACCCTAAATATTACCAGACTAATGTTTCATGTGCCTGCGGTGCAGTGTTTGAAACCGGCTCAACCCAAAAGGACATCAGGGTCGAAATCTGCTCCAAGTGCCACCCCTTTTTCACCGGACAGCAAAAGCTGGTGGACACTGCCGGCCGTATCGAACGTTTTAGAAGAAAATACGCCAAGTTTCAGGATAAGCAGTACAAGTCCTAATATATGCTTACAAAGGCTTCCAATAAGATCAACGTCGGGGGGCAGGCGGTTATAGAAGGTGTAATGATGCGGGCGCCGAAATCTATGACCATAGCTGTCCGCAAACCTGATGGAAACATTGTTATTAAAGAAGATGTATGGCACTCCATATCTGAGAAGCTCTCTTTCCTGAGGTGGCCTTTTTTTCGCGGCTCGGTAGCGATCTTTGAGGCCCTTATAAACGGCATACAGGCCCTTACGTTTTCGGCGAATCAGGCCCTTGACGAAGAAGATACGCCCATGGGAGGGTGGTCTATTTTCTTTACTATCTTTTTGGCGCTTGGGCTGGGGCTTTTTTTGTTTGTAGCCCTCCCCCATCTCCTGAGCGGTTTTATTTCACAATTGTTTGGGAGACGTTTGGGGGTTGAGGATATATTGTTCCATCTTATAGATGGGATTATTAAAATCGCCTTTTTTATCGCCTACATATGGTTGATCTCTCTATCCGGGGAGATCCGTCGCGTATTTGAATATCACGGCGCCGAACACAAATCTATTTATGCCTATGAGGCCGGAGAGCCCCTGACCGTTGAAAACGCAAAAAAACACTCCACGCTCCATCCCCGATGCGGTACAGCCTTTATACTGATCGTCCTTTTGATAAGCATTGTTGTTTTCTCTGTTTTTTTCCCTTTTGTGCCCACGTTCGCAACGCTGCCAAAGATTGTAACACAGGGAATACACATAGGCCTCAAGATAGTGCTGATGTTTCCAATCGCAGGTATAGCCTATGAAATGATAAAATACAGCAGCAAGAAGATGGAAAAACCACTAATGCGCATGCTCACGCTTCCGGGACTCTGGCTGCAAAAGCTGACCACGCGGGAACCTTCGGACGATCAACTGGAAATCGCTCTAACAGCTCTGAGTCGGGCGATTCAAGTCCATAATGAGGCTATGAGGCTGTCCGATAATTATGTCCGTAACGAAAAAGAGTGAGAACGAGACAAAATTTTCGCAAATTTGAGGAGAATAGCAGGCCTATTTGACGACTCAACTACTCAAGACCAAATCACGATATTCGGATTTCGGATTTATTTAGGCGATGTGCCATATTCAAAAATTAGATTTTCTCTGAAAGTATATAGGAGCAACCATACAATATGTTTAAAAAATTAGACGGGGTCGAGGAAAGGTTTCAAGAGCTTGAAACCCTTCTGAGCGATCCCGAAATCATAAAAGATCAAGAAAAATACAAAAAATATTCCAAAGAACACGCTGACCTTAGCAAGATCGTCGACACGTACAGGAAATATAAAAAAACCGAAGACGACCTTCAGGGAAGCGAAGACCTTCTGAAAGATCCTGACCCGGAAATCAAGGAAATGGCACGGGAGGAGATGCGTGTACTGGAGGAACGCCGTGAGAGATTTGAACATGAGTTAAAGATGCTGTTGCTTCCGAGAGATCCCAACGACGAAAAGAACATCCTCCTTGAAATTCGAGCGGGAACCGGGGGCGATGAAGCCGGTCTCTTTGCGGCAGATCTTTTCAAGATGTACAGCGCATATGCGGAAAAAATGCATTGGAAAGAAGAAATCATGAGTCAAAACACCACCGGCGTGGGCGGATTAAAAGAGATCATCGCCCTGATTTCGGGGAAAGAGGTTTACAGTCATCTGAAGTACGAAAGCGGGGTACACCGCGTCCAGCGGGTGCCGGTCACCGAGTCCCAGGGACGGGTGCATACATCCGCCATTACGGTCGCTGTTCTTCCGGAAGCCGAAGAAGTAGATATCCGGATCGATCCACATGACATCAATGTGGATGTCTATCGCTCGT
>JAUVFC010000056.1 GCA_030594505.1 Desulfobacterales bacterium | reverse complement strand
TATGTCCGTAACGAAAAAGAGTGAGAACGAGACAAAATTTTCGCAAATTTGAGGAGAATAGCAGGCCTATTTGACGAAAACTTGCGGAAATTTGGGCCGTTTCTCACGCTTTTGCAGTAGGATCAGAATTCTCGGACAGCCTCCGAGTGCCCATCCGGAAATGGCATCTTTTGCCGCCATTTCTGAACGGATACTATAATTAGATGTTTTGGGGGGAATCGATGGCTAAAGCCAGAGTTTATGAAATTGCTAAAGAATTTGGCATAACTAATAAGGCGCTTTTGGAAAAACTGAAAGAGATGAATATCCCTGTAAAAAATCATATGAGCGCATTGGATGATTCTGAAGTGATACGCGTCAAGGATACGTTCTTTGGGAAAAAGGAAAAAAGAGAGATCGTCGAGGAAAAGAGGATTAAAACCACGGTAATTCGCAGACGCAGATTAGCCAAAAAGGCGCCGGCGCCTATTGACACGGGAAAAAAGGTTGTTGAGGAGAAACCGGCTGAGGCAATTGTTCCTCCTGTGTCAGCAGGGCCGAAGGTAGAGAAAGATCGCAAAATAGAGGAAAAGAGGCGGGCTCCTGAACCCGGGAAGCCGGTTGTCGAGGCTGCCAAACCTGAAAAAAGGGCTAAGCCGAAAAAGAAACAAAAGAAGGAAGAGACAGCTAAGATTATTAGTATGCCTGAACCAACAACGCCCGCGGTTTTTGTTGAGCCGGAAACAAAAGAAAAGCCGGCAGAAGGGGCGGCGGCTCCGTCCAAGGGAAAAGCTAAGCCTTTCAAACGTGAGAAGGGTGGAAAAGTTGCAGAGCTCGAAACAGTAAAGAAAAAACCGAAGAAAAGACTTGTCGAGATAGAACAGGAGAAGAGGTTTTTTAAGAAGAGGGGTTCCTTTCGTAATAAGGCAGTTATTGAAGGGGCCGATCTCTATGACAGAAGAGCAAGGGGGAAGAAAAAGAGAGCAAAAGGAGGTTTAAGGGTCGGAGGAAAACCCCTTATTACAACTCCCAAGGCGATTAAGCGCCGACTTAAAATAGATGATGCTATTGTGGTATCGGAGTTGGCTAAACGCATGGGCGTCAAGGCGGGTGAACTTATCAAGGCGCTGATTGGATTGGGAGTAATGGCAAGTCTGAATCAGGCGTTGGATTTTGAAACAGCTTCCTTGCTGGCTACTGAATTTGACTACGAGGTAGAGAGGGCTGTATTTGAAGAGGAAGCAATAATCGGAGAAGAGGCGGATGATCCTGCAAAATTGAAAGCAAGACCCCCGGTGGTAACAATTATGGGCCATGTTGATCACGGGAAAACCTCGCTGCTGGATGCGATACGTAAGACAAATGTGACTGCCGGCGAGGCCGGCGGTATCACCCAGCATATTGGCGCCTATCATGTTAATGTCGGGGATGGTGTTGTGGCCTTTTTAGATACCCCGGGGCATGAGGCGTTTACAGCTATGCGCGCCCGAGGAGCATATGTAACTGACATTGTTATATTGGTGGTTGCCGCCGATGATGGTGTGATGCCTCAAACAGTTGAAGCGATAAACCATGCCAGGGCGGCAAATGTGCCTATTATTGTGGCGGTGAACAAGATTGACAAACCCAATGCGGAACCGGATCGGATAAAACGTGAATTGGCCGAAAAAGGCCTTACTTCGGAAGAATGGGGGGGAGATACTATCTTTGTGGAGGTGTCTGCTAAACAGGAGCAGGGGATAGAAACGCTGATAGAGATGATCCTTCTTCAAGCTGAAGTAATGGAGCTCAAAGCGAATCCCGACAAATTGGGAAGAGGACATGTCGTTGAAGCAAGTCTCGATGTGGGTAAAGGGCCTGTGGCTACAGTTTTGGTCCAGGGCGGCACTCTCCGGCCCGGGGATGTAGTGGTCTGCGGAGTTCACTACGGTAAGATCAGGGCAATGAGAGATTCTCTCGGAAAGAGCCTTGATAAAGCAGGGCCGTCTATCCCTGTGGAGATAGTAGGGCTGTCGGGCGTCCCTATGGCTGGTGATGAATTGGTAGCGCTTGATGATGAAAAGAAGGCTAAACAGGTTAGTCTCCATCGCCTTGAAAAGCAGCGGACAAAGGAGTTGGCCAAGACAAGCAAGCTGTCTCTGGAGAGCTTATATGAACAGATGAAAGAAGGTGAGGTCAAGGATCTGAATCTCATTATTCGCGCTGATGTGCAGGGGTCGATTGAAGCGTTAGCCGATGCTCTTAAAAAGATTTCATCATCTGAGGTAAAGATTAATATTGTTCATTCAGCTACCGGTACGATAACCGAATCCGATATTATGCTTGCTTCCGCTTCCAATGCCATTGTGCTCGGCTTCAACGTCAGGCCCAACTCCAAGGTGCAGGAGCTTGCGAACAGGGAAGATGTTGATATCCGCTTTTATGATGTGATCTATAATGCCATCAACGACATCAAAGGGGCCATTGTCGGCATGATGGCCTCGACCTACAAGGAACATCTTTACGGAAAGGCCGAAGTAAGGGAGACATTTGTTATCCCTAAAATTGGCACTATCGCCGGTTGTTATGTTACCGAAGGCAGGATTGTCCGGAACGCGTATGGACGACTTCTTCGGGATGGCGTGGTGGTCTACGACGGGAAAGTTGACTCTCTGAGACGTTTTAAGGATGATGTTAAGGAGATCCAGACAGGGTATGAGTGCGGCATCGGCATTTCCAACTATAATGATATTAAAGTCAATGACGTTATAGAATGTTATTATGAAGAGGAAATTAAACCGGAACTGTAGGGAGTGATGATTGAAGATTGATGATTGAAGAGTGAAGATTGAAAAGAGTGACTATTTGAAAAAATAAACCATGCCTTCATAGTGACAGTTCCCAATTGACTGTTGATGAGCGCTTGAAAAAATCTTACTTTTTAAATCTTTCAATTAGCAATCATCAATTAGCAATCGACAATCTTCAATCGACAATCGTCAATTAAAACCATGGTCGTAGGAATCGGTTCCATTGTTTTGAGAATCCCGGGGAATTGTTCTCTCAAGGGGAAGCGGAAGATTGTTAAAAGCGTGGTGGGAAAGATTCGTAATACCTTTAACGCCTCTGCGGCGGAAGTTTCAAACAATGATCTTCTGCAGCGGGCTAAAATCGGTTTTGCGCTGGTTGGCAATGATCGGCGGTATATCAATTCGAAACTGGATAAAGTTTTTAATATGGTTGATGGGATGCATCTGGCCGAAATTATCGACTCAAAGGCAGAGATTATTAGTTTATGACCGCGGTTAAACGGACAAATAGAGTGTCAGGGCTGATTCAGGCGGAAGTGTCGGATCTTTTATTGAAAAAAATAAACGATCCGCGTCTTGCATTGGTGACCATTACAGGTGTCAGGGTCAGCAGCGACCTGAGGATAGCTCGTATCTACTTTTGTATGGGGAGCAGCAGCACAAGATCAAAGGAAGAGGTATTGTCGGGTTTTAAAAGCGCTGTCGGCTTTATGCGAAGAGAGCTGGGCCATTGCCTGAAACTGAGGTACGTCCCGGAGTTAGTCTTCCACTATGATGAATCTTTTGATTACGGTGATCGGATTGATCGGATTATGAGAGACTTACATGAAAAAGAACGTACTTAAGAAAGCGGCGTCTCTTATAAAGAACAAAACCCGGCTTTTGATTGCTACCCATGTCAATCCGGATGGGGATGCCATAGGTTCTTCTTTAGCGCTGGGTGAGATTCTGAAAATGATGGGGAAGGAGGTCGTATATTATTGCGAGAGTTCTATCCCCGATAAATATTTTTTTATGCCCGGTGTGGATCAATTCACAAGAGAGCTTGCCGGCGCGGAACGATTTAATGCGGTTATTGTTGTTGACTGCGGTGACCTGGAGAGAGTTGGAGATGCTTCGAAAAAGATCGGAACCACAGAAGTTATAATTAATATTGATCATCATATGACCAATCAGATATCCGGGGAAATGCGATTAGTTGATACAACGGCCTGCGCATCAGCCGAAATTGTGTATCGCCTTATCAAAGAGTTAGAGCGACCGATTACGTTTCCCATAGCTTTAAATCTTTATACGGCGATCTTAACGGATACCGGGTCATTTCGTTTTTCTAATACAAACAGGGTTGCTTTTCGAATTTGCGAAGAGATGGTAAAATTAGGTGTTGTGCCCCATCTTGTAGCGCAACAGGTGTACGGCACATATTCTGCCGGACGTTTAAGACTTTTGAACGAAGTGCTGAATTCTTTGGAGCTTTCTTCCAACAAGATATTTGCAATGGTAACGGTTACGCTCGAAATGATGGCAAAGACAGGGACCGGCCCCGGGGATATCAACGGATTTGTCGACTATCCTCGATTTATCAAAGGAACAGAGTTTTCCGCGCTTGTACAGGAGATTGATGGGAAAAAAATCCATGTAAGCCTTCGTTCCAAAGGTAAATTGGATGTAGCGGCTATGGCGGAAAGGTTTGGCGGTGGCGGCCATTTTAATGCTTCGGGTTTCAATATAGAGGGGACTCTTAAGTCGGTCAAGACCCAGTTGTTTCAGATCGCTGATTCAGTGGAATCGTCGAGTAGTTGAATCGTCGAGTAGTTGAATGGTCGAGTGGTTGACTATTTGACGACTCGACTAATTGCGAAACGAAGTGAAGCTAATTTATGGACGGAGTTTTGTTGGTAGACAAGCCTCCCGGCATTACTTCCGCGGGGGTGGTGGCAAAGTTAAAGCGACTCTTAAAGGCCAAAATAGGTCATACGGGAACATTAGATCCTTTTGCAACAGGGCTTTTGGTCTGCTGTATTAACAAAGCTACACGTCTGGCAGGAATTTTGGAGTCTCTGACAAAGATATACGAGGGCGTGCTAAGGCTGGGGGTTCGGACGGATACCCAGGATGCCGTCGGCAGGGTAATTACCGAAACGACTAATTTATCTTTTGCTGAAACAGAGATAGAAAACGTATGTGCAAAGTTTGTAGGGACCATGGAACAGGCGCCTCCTATTTTCTCAGCGTTGAAGCACAAGGGAGTTCCACTTTATAAACTTGCACGATCCGGGAAAGGGATCGTAAAGCCGCCACGGCGGATAACGATTCACTCTTTGGAAGTCCTTCAGGTAGAATTACCCAAAGTCCGTTTCAAGGTGTGTTGTTCCAAGGGGACTTATATTCGAGCATTAGCATCTGATATTGGAGATGTTCTGGGATGCGGCGGACATCTGGCAGGTTTAAGACGCCTTGCCTGTGGAAAATTTAAGGTTGAAGATGCTCTGACAGTGGATGAGCTTGCAGATATGGCACAAGGAGATTCCATTGATAAGCGGGTTATTACGATGAAGGAAGCCCTTAAAGGTATTCCGGAGGTTATGGTTAGTGACAGAATGTCGGCAGATATCCTTTGCGGAAGGCCACTGGCAAAGAGTGATTTGGAGACGTTTGAACAAGGTACATCACCATGGCTCAAGGTGGTTGACCCACAAAAAAGGCTTATTGCGGTGGTAAGCCATGACGGGAATGGTGAGTATTTTCGGTATTATGCCGTATTTCCACATTGATTTAATCGTGCCTGTGTCCGTTCTCCGTGCCCGGAAAATCAAATCTCGCACGGACACGGGCACGAGAAAAATAGCTGTAACTATGAATTCAGTTTTAATTAAAGAGGAGGGTTAAAGTGCATCTAACCACGGAAGAAAAAAAGGCAATAATAGACAAGTTTAAATCGCACGGAAAAGACACGGGATCTCCGGAAGTCCAGATTGCTCTTTTGACGAGCAGAATTACCCACTTAACGGAACATTTTAAAGTTCATAAAAAGGATCATCATTCAAGACGCGGGTTGTTGAAATTAGTAGGTGATCGTCGAAGATTATTAAACTATCTCAAGAATAAAGATGTAACTCGATATAAAACCCTTATTAAGTCGCTTTCTCTAAGGAAGTAACTTTCTCAGCCATTTGGGCAATAGAGGGAATAAAATTAAAAAAGGAAATATATAAATGGCTTTTAAATTTGAGACAGAGTTGGGAGGAAGAACACTTACCCTTGAGACCGGCCGTATAGCAAGGCAGGCCGGCGGGTCTGTTTTAGTCCGGTATGGCGAAACTGTCGTTCTGGTGACATCAGTGGCCAGCAAGCAAGTGAGAGAGGGGCTCGATTTTGTACCCCTTACCGTGGAATATATGGAAAAAGGGTATGCGGCAGGTAGAATCCCCGGGAATTATTTTAGGAGAGAGATCGGGCGGCCAAGCGAAAAAGAGACCCTTACGGCCCGTATTATAGATCGTCCTATCCGGCCTCTTTTTCCTAAGCAATACCGGAATGAAACACAGATTATCGCCACAGTCCTGTCCATGGACAAGGAGAATGAGCCGGATGTCCTTGCCCTTATAGGGGCGTCCGCAGCCCTTGAAATTTCGGACACACCATTTGGAGGACCTGTTGCCGCGGTTAGGGTAGGAAAGATTGAGGGTGAATTAAAAATTAATCCCCCCATCCAGGAATGGGAATTGAGCACGATTAATCTTATTGTGGCTGGAACCATGGATGCGGTAGTCATGGTGGAAGGCGGAGGCGATAATGTTCCTGAATCCGAGATGCTGGAGGCGATTCTTTTCGGACATCGCGAGATGCAGCCGATTCTGGAAGTTCAAAGAAAACTGAGAGACGCAACCGGAAAACCAAAAAGAATAGCGCCCGAGATTGAAAAGAATGAAGTGCTGGCGGCAGAGGTTGAAAAGATCGCGCTGCCTCAAATACGGGAAGCAATTCAGATCCCTGAAAAACTTCCAAGACAGGATCGATTAGCGGAAATCAAAGAAAAACTCCTGAATACGTTAAGTGAGACATGGGAAGAAAAAACAGCGGAAGCAGAAGGTTGTTTTTACGAACTGGAACGACGTGCCATACGCGAGCTGGCAATAAAAGAGGATAGGAGGATCGACGGACGTCGTTTTGATGAGGTTCGTGAGATTGCTTCTGAGATTGGAATACTCCCCAGAGCTCATGGATCATGTCTGTTTACTCGGGGTGAGACACAGGCTCTCGGAAGCGTGACGCTTGGCTCCTCAGGGGATGAACAACGTATGGAGACGCTGAATGGGGAAGTCTTTAGATCATTCATGTTGCATTACAATTTCCCACCCTATTGTGTTGGCGAAGCAAGACGCTTGGGCGGGCCCGGACGGAGGGAGATCGGACACGGCGCCCTGGCCACAAGAGCCGTTGAAAAGATTCTGCCGGACCCGGAAGATTTCGCGTACACTATCCGCGTTGTTTCTGAAATTATGGAATCAAACGGTTCCTCTTCCATGGCTACGGTATGTGCCGGCAGTATGGCCTTAATGGACGCGGGGGTCCCTGTGAAGGGACCGGTAGCCGGCATCGCCATGGGCCTGATGAAGGAAGGGGACAGAGTCATTATACTGTCCGACATCCTGGGTGATGAAGACCATATGGGTGACATGGATTTCAAGGTCGCCGGGACACGTGATGGAATTGCCGCCCTTCAGATGGATATAAAGATCGATGGCTTGACAGAGGATATTCTGGAAAAGGCCCTGGAGCAAGCCAGAAGAGGGAGATTGTTCATCCTCGACAAGATGGCCGAGACCATAAAAGAATCACGGTCGGAAATTTCTTCGCATGCGCCGAAAGTCTTTACACTGAAAATCAATCCCGATAAGATACGGGACGTGATCGGCCCTGGGGGAAAGGTGATTCGTGCCATTCAAATGGAGACCGGCACACGTCTCGATGTGGATGACCTGGGGAGTATCAAGATCATGGCCGACAATGAAGAACTCGGCAAAAAGGCCCTCAAGATGGTCGAAGAGATTGTTCAGGAAGTTGAAGTAGGCGCCTTTTATGATGGAATCGTTCGCAAGATCATGGATTTTGGGGCATTTGTGGAAATCTTTCCGGGGACTGACGGTCTGGTTCACATATCCCAGCTTGATTTCAAGCATGTACAACAAGTCTCTGATGTTCTGAAGGAAGGAGACAAAGTAAAGGTTAAGGTACTTGAAGTGAACCGCGACGGCAAGATCAGACTCAGCCGAAAGGCTGCTTTAAAGGCGGAAAGCGAATAATGAGCGAGGTAGAGAAGTTGGCGCTTCGTATTCGCAAGTTGCGACCGGAACAGGATGCGGATATCTCCTTGCCAAGGTATATGACACCACACGCATCGGGGATGGATATTTGTGCTGCCATCAAGGAGCCGATCGTGTTGCCGCCCGGAGAAATTGTATTGGTTCCAACAGGCTTTGCCATGGCCATCCCGCCGGGCTTTGAAGCTCAGATTCGTCCTCGCAGCGGACTTGCTGTAAAACACGGGATAGGAATAGTCAATTCTCCGGGGACAATAGATTCAGATTATCGAGGGGAAGTGGGGGTTGCTCTAATCAATTTTGGGAATAAACCCTATACCATAAAACGGGGTGATCGAATCGCCCAAATGGTAATCCAAAAAGTCTATCAAGTTCCGCCGGAGGAAGTGGAAATACTGGAGGAGACCTCCAGAAACACGGGAGGCTTTGGTCACACGGGAATTTGATAGAAATTTCTATTTTGGACGCAGATGAACGCAGATTGTCAGGATATCGAATATGAAGTTGCGAGTTACGGGTTTTTGTTTTCATTTTGTCTCTGTGCGTTGAGTGATTCTGTTTATTTTGCTACCTACTTTATTGTAGCTATAGAAAGATGTTTTATCTTTTTAACCTGTAACTCGCAACACGTAACCCACAACACTCTATAATGTTTTTAAAAAATAGTTATCTGCGTCCTAATTAATTCAAAAGAACCCTTACTTAACAGTATAGACCCCGCGGCCGTTCTTTACGATCTTTCCCTGTTTTAAAAGCCTGAAGACCACATTGGATACCTGTTTGCTGTCAAGTCGTGTTGTTTTCCTTAACGCTCCTACCGTGATACCTGTAGAAGATTTTCGAATAGCGTCGAATACTTGTTCTGTAGCCGATTTCTTGCCGGATGTCACTTTTGGTGCGGCTTTCTTAGCTTTAGTTACTC
>JAUVFC010000049.1 GCA_030594505.1 Desulfobacterales bacterium | reverse complement strand
CGAGGAGTTCACGCCTTTCGAGGAGTTCACGCCTTTCGAGTAGTTCACGCCATCCGAGGAGTTCACGCCTTTCGAGTAGTTCACGCCATCCGAGGAGTTCACGCCTTTCGAGGAGTTCACGCCTTTCGAGTAGTTCACGCCATACGAGGAGTTCACGCCATCCGAGGAGTTCACGCCTTTCGAGGAGTTCACGCCTTTCGAGTAGTTCACGCCATCCGAGGAGTTCACGCCTTTCGAGCCACTTACTGCCCTCTGTTCATATAAATTCTTTAAATAATCTAAAGGTTTTCCTTCAAAAAATTTACTGAGAACACATTTAACCTTCTTGCTGTCATCTTTTGCATTCATTGTGTCACGCGTCAAAACTTTACTTGCTGGATCATATTCCCACTTATTCCATTTATCTTCTTCGGCTCCCTTAATCCCGTGATAGTCCGCAACTGACGTGTGAGAGTTAAAGTCGTAATTCTTCGGATTGCCGATAGCCAAAAGATTGACAACGTCCTCTGGTTTAAAAAACAAAACTTTTCCTTCGCCGTTACTGATGGCCGACGCGAATTTACACATGTTATTCTCCTTTTGTTGAAATGGTTTCCGTCAATTTTTTAACTCTTTCAATCCCCTTTGGATTCCTGACCCCCTTTTCCCGTCCCCGGCCCTCCTTCTTCCATTGCTCATACTGCGCGTCAGATTCGGCCCCTGGATCTCTCAGGACTGGCTTTTTAGGCTCGGTGTCCTTCCAGTCAACCCAAGGCTGCCAGTCATCGAACCAGTTACAGCCGTCTTTCGCAAACCCCTCTTTAACACGCTTGCTGTCTATGTAATTCTTAAGCGCCTTTTTTAGATTGGCAAAATCCTCATCCGTTTTTACTGTGGTGTTGAAATGTCCCCGGGCCTCCGCTTTCCCAAACTTCTTCCCGGGTGGATATAACGCCCAGACAGATTCAAAGTCGAAGGTTTTCTGTTTATCTTTGTTTTTAGCTTTATCCTTGTCTTTATCCTTAGCTTTATCCTTGTCTTTATCCTTACACCCTTGCAAAGGGTGTTTAAGCCCCTTATAAGCCCCTTCTTTTTTCAAAGAAGAAATTACAGAATTGTGGACTCTATTGCCTGAATTTAAATCTCCATACTGAAAATCAATAAACCCCGGAACAAACCATTTATTCCCATTATCAATAGAAAGTATTTTGTCTTTAAAAACATCAAGGACTTTTTCTTCCTCCAATTCTAACCCGAGCCTTATGTTGGCTATCTCCATATCAACGTCCCATATGCCGGCATGAGTACAATCATCAAGAAGATAGACCCAGAATAATTTATACTCAGAAGAAAGTTGTCTCAACCATTTCTTCTTCCATTTTTCTGTGTCTGTGAATCGCTTAGCCATTACCTAATTCCTTTTTCAAAACATATTTATCCTTTAATCCGAAAAACATTTCAAGTTGCGCCCTGACAATCCAATGCCAGCCATCCCATTCGCAAATTTTTTCAGCTTCTTTTTTAGTCGGCACTTTCCGATAAAAATTCCAGCAATTTGCTGTATCTAATATCTGTAATTCCCACTTCCTGAGAGGTGGCGCATAAGAATAGTATTTACGTGAAAAAGGAAGTTGTTTAGTAGCGAACCATTTACAAACAACTTCCCAGCTAAAGCTAAATATATAAAGAGCTTCAATGCCCGAACCGGCTTCAATGCCCTCACCGGCTTCAATGCCCTCACCGGCTTTAATGCCCTCACCGGCTTCAATGCCCGAACCGGCTTTAATGCCCGAACCGGCTTCAATGCCCGAACCGGCTTCAATGCCCTCACCGGCTTCAATGCCCCAACCGGCTTCAATGCCCCAACCGGCTTTAATGCCCCAACCGGCTTCAATGCCCTCACCGGCTTCAATGCCCGAACCGGCTTTAATGCCCGAACCGGCTTTAATGCGAATATAGCCAGACACTTTTATGCCTCTCTTAATCTTTAACCATCCAAGACTCGCCCCTACCTCAAGGTTCCCATTAAAACCGTCAAGTTCCTCTTCTCCAACATATTCTTTGTAGCAACTCCCAGCTTTTTTAAAAAAATCTGATTCTTTGAGTATAAGCGTTTTCATTCTCCCCCTCCAAATAAAGAGTCCCCGGACAGAGAAGATCGGCGAAGATCGTAGGTGGGATACACCCTCCCTGCCGGGGACTGGTTTGATTTAATTTTTGAATTTGATTTATCGATCTTCGCCATAACTTAATCTCGCACATCCAAGCCCAAATTGCAAGGACTATTTCAAAAAGAATCCAATTGTCCGCTTAAACTTCTTAAGCCGTCTCAGGTCTTTCCCACTACGAAACCGCTTGCCTCTTGTGCCGACTTTGTCTACCCGGGTCATGGTGGTTACGTTCTCTTCGTCCTCACGACAGTCAGCGACCTCAGATAATTTTACGGGTTTGTCAAACGTTACTTTCTTAGGACATCTTCCGCATTGGAACGTCTTTGATTCGGGTGTTTCACTGATTAGCTTCATCGGATTCCTTTCGTTCAATAGTTATAGTGGTGTCATTTTTACTGCCCCCGTGCGCTACGGCCATAATTTCAACAATCTTGAATCCTCTTGCTTTCCCGAATCCATTCGTGTTCCATCCGCAAGAAATTGCATGCCCTCCCGGCAAAATCTTTTCACATGCCGCTGATTTAACTTTCTCATAAAAACCCATTCGCCCGGTGTGGATACCTCTAGGCTTATTAAGTCTAATGTAATGCTCTTTAATTTGTGTGAACGAGTATGGTGGATCAAACAAGATTCCGCGGTAACGGCCGCTTAATTGATTAACAAAGTCAATCGCCTCCATACAGTAACCTGCACTTCTTTCTGGATTGTGGTCGTTTGTTATTTCAGCTGGAGAATATTTCCCTGCATACGGATCAATCCATCCTTTTCCGTCGTCGACATAACGATCAATCAAAACTTGTATTGGGTGGATTGAAAATGTCCACGCACTCGGCATTGCCCAGACTCTGGAGAAATTGATGGATACTTCTTCAAAGTTCCCTTTATAAAGTTGCGCTATTTTTTCCATTATTCCCAAGACTCCTTTTTTTGATGATGCATCGCTTCATACGCTATAGCTCCTCTGACTTCCGCTACTTTCTTCTCCTGCAATTTTTCCCAAGTCGGGACGATTCCCTTCGCCTTCATCCATTTACAGCACCGCCGCGTGGCTTCAAGATCCTCTACATTGTTGTGAGCCTCGAACCCCTTCCGGAATATTTTCATGTGAAGTTCGGACAGGGTGGGCCATTTACGGCACATCTTAATTGCCGATCTCATCGTGTCGATTCTTTTGTGTTTATGGAGGGTTTCTGTCGCTTGTTCAAACCCAATTAAATTAGATCCCAGCTGAATGTCTCTCAAGATGTTTGCCTTTATTGTAGAGGTGTCGAAATACAAGCCGTGTCCAACAACTATTTCACAATCATAACCAACTAATATAAGACCAGGAATAATATCGCAAAATTTATCTTCTGATTTATTCGTGATCTCCGTCGTAATCCCGTTAATATCGCTTGCCTCTTTAGGAATCTCGCGGCCCTCTTGGTTGATTATGTAATGTGTCGGCTCCTCATCATTGATTGCCCAAGCCATTTCAACGATGTACGGAAATTCCATGTACTCAGTTTTGTAATCAAGTTGTTGCTTTTTCATAGCGCCCGGCTTCTTTGCCGGAACCATCTTTATCGGAAGTCCTGTTGTTTCAATATCCAGAAATAATGTCTTGTGTTCAAATTCCATTACGCGACTTCCCTGTTTTGATAGCCTCGGTTATTTTGCGATTTACGGTAAATTTCTTGTAATGCCCGGCTCTGCGCGTCAGACAAGCACCGATCATTCTTGACCTGGTTGGACACGGATGCCAAAAACTTCTTTTCCCACGCATTGCGCTTGCCTTTGGCGCTTTGGATCGCGGATATGAGTTGAAGTGCGTGTTTTGGTATTAGCATTAGATTAAATATCCAACATCAATTCGTCTTGGTAAATTGATCCTGTCAAAATTTTCGTATGTAGGCAATAATTACACACCTCGCATCTGATAGGCTCAACCTCACCGCTTTTAAGTTGTATGATTTTGTTAATGTTTGGTTCAATGAGAGATAGAATGTCGTCAAGATCGCACTGTTTAAACTTGATTACCTCGATGTCAGGGTATTTCTTTTCGGGTGTAATTTTACTTGCAACTGCTATCAAAAACGGTAAATTATCCCCCGTGGCCTTTCTTACGACTGCCTGATAAATCGCGGCCTGAATGTCGTATCCGTAAAATCGAATAAAAGACATTCGCCCCCAGTCTTTAACATAATGAGATTTTCTTATACTGGCCATGACCTTAAGATCAACTAATGCGCCCTTTGGAATATAAGAATCAATCATTACAGACCATTCAACCCCAAACAATTCGGCAGTAAAAATGATTTGCTTCTCCCCGGACATCGCCCTCATAAAATAAGGATCACGTTCAATCCTTTCAATGACCCCTCCGGCCTTGACATAATCTGCCTTAAGTGCGCCTTTTTGTGTAAGAATCTCCGGGTGCTGGGATTCAAACACGGCCAAAGTCCCAGAAAAATGAGCATCAACATAACTGGACACTTTCATCGCCGGGGTGGATTCCTCCACCCAGTCACCTTTAGTCATGGCAAGCGCACGGGCTTCGCACCCAACTAATCCTAAAGAGCCGCAGAAGTCTTTATATCTTGACGCCGACATATATTTCTGCCTTGCTTCTTGACTGTGGTAATTGCCGGCTGTAAGGATCATTCGTCTCCTTTCTTCGTCTCAAACCGCTTAACGATCTCATCGTATTTGTCCGCCGTGATGTCTTTTGTACTGCCAAACTTGAAATACGCTTTAATATGCGCCTTAACTTCGTCCTGAGTGTAGCCGTTGTTAGTTGAGATAGCGTATAATCGCCCTCTCTGCGCGTCAGTGATTTTTTTGCTTTGCGCGGGCGGCTCAGGGGCAGGTCCGTCGCTTGCTTTCTTATTTGCTTCCGCTTCCTTTCTTTCGTCCTCTTCTTCCCATGCCGTCCTTTCCGGTCTCATAGCCTGAGTTTCTTTCTTCTTTTCTTCTTTCATTTCTTCCTTGGCAACGGCGAGAGGATCAGCGAGAGGATCACGCGCGGGAGGCGTTACGTCGATTGTTTTTGATATGTCTTTAGATTCGTACTCAGACTTAATCCCAATCAAGGCGTCTGGACAATGAACCCTTCCAAAAAAAGCATTTGCCCTGTATTGAAGCATCAATTCAGGCATTGTTTTCCACTTGCTCCCATTTTTATTCAGCCAACCCTCTTCCGCTGCCATCTTCATGGTCACAGTGGCGCCCTCAGCTATGACTTTCCCATCATCGTCGTAAGCCACTACCCTGCAACTCCGATCCATCCCAGTGCCAGACATTTCGATCTTTATGTTCTTGTATCTGGCCCGGATTGTTCCCGCGATATAAGTAGACGACCAGGATGGTTTACCCTGGATGATGTACAAATTTTGCATTACAACAAGCGGGCTGTTTCCGACTGTCCGCGCGATATCTAGCGCAATAATGCAGTTGGCAGGTTTTCCCCTATACGTCGTTGGGACTAATTCGCTGGAAGATAACATTTTTGCAATCTCCATTGCGTTCTTAAACCCAGCATTATTAGAAAAAGCACTTTCCCTCTCAGGACTTACGGTTTGTAATTCGTTTGACATGGATTCCTCTCTTTTTTATTGGTGGGGCAGGCAGGATTTCAACCTGCGACTGTTTTCATCTAGTCTGCCTGGGCATCATCGGCGTTACCCCAAGCCCGACGCAACCACGTTAATTACGCCACCGCCCCAATATTATTAAATATCCAGTTCTTTCTGATAATCGCTCGGGTCGAGCGGACGCTCGTCAATCGTGTTCCCGGTGTGAACGTCAACAAAACCTTTTTTACGCACAACAAAATCTTTGACAACCCTGCACTCAAAGTCCCGCATTTCGTAACCGTCGACCACGTTCCGGGAAAGACGGCTAATATCAAAATCGAATCGCTTAAGGCGGTCATTGTATCCGGCGGCACTTGACGCTTTCTCGTTTTCGATGATGCTTTTGTTGATTTGTGTTTCCGCGAGTTGCTTGGCCATGTCGCGCTTTTCTTCTTCGGTGAATCTGTACTTCCCTCTGGCAATCTGCGTCATTACTTTCTTTTTGGCCTTCTCGGCCTTTTTGACCGTCTTCTTTTTAACTGGCGACCTGTTGGCTTTGTCGCCGACCTTAAAGTTTGCTGGGTTTTTCTTTGGCATCTGTGGCTCCTTTTCTTGTTACGGTTATTTTCTATGACACGCGCATAAGCACGAATTAATATTGCACTCTCTACAGGTACAACTCAAAGTTCACCGACCATCAGTTCGTTTTCATTCGTGGTGCGCGTTGCGATATATCGGATGCCCTTCGATCTAAGGGTCTTGTAAAATTCCTCCCTGTTCTGTGTTGATAGCTTCTCCATGCCGTCCAAAAGAAGCATCTGCAAGGCATTTGGATTCTGCACCACCACATTAGCGCAAAAGATTATCTTTTCACCGTCTGAAAGGTTCGAGATAGGCAGTCCGTTAATAAGAGGGATACCATCCTTGATCGTCAGCCCTTCGATCGGGACGTTGGATTTCTCAAGGATTTCGCCGGGGAGTGCGCGCGCGTGTTCGATCTTCCCTGTCAACTCCTCGGCATCTTCTCTCAACACGCCAACGTCGCCCTGGAATCCGACCATGCGGTCATATTCGTTGATGTGTGCTTTCATTTTTTCAATGTTCTCTGCCTCGGCTTTGAGATCGTCAAACGACTTAGGCTCTTCTTTAGCGAGATCTTTAAATTGTTTGACCTCGCCCTCAAATTCAGCGATATCGGCTTCGTGGGTCTTTGTTGCCATAGTTAGCTTGTCGAGCGTCCTTCTTTCAATTTCTTCAATCTCGCGTTTGCCGTCTTTGATCTCCTGTTCCAAATCCTTTATCTTTTGACAATGCACGACTATCGAATCTTCTTGAGTTTTCTTTAATTCACCCGCCTCCTTTTTGATGTCAGAAAGTTTTACCTTGTACTTCGCCTCAAATTTGCCGACCTTATCATCCCTGCTCTCAACAAGGTTTTTTGCTTTCGTAATCTCGTCGTTCTTGTTTCTGATGCGCTCAACCTTCTCATGAATTTCGCCAGAATTGGCCGCCCTCCACTTCTCCGCGTCATATTTCGGGGGGAGTTCTTGCCCGATTTCCGCGATGAACGCTTGCTTGTTTCGCGCCTCCCGGTTAAGGTCTTGACGTTCCTTGAAATAATACCCTTCATCGGCTTGGATATCATGAAGAACGCAAAGGATGTTCTGTTCATAATTAACATCAGGCACGAGTTCCCCAAATTGTTCAATAATCCAGTTCTTATCCCATTTGAAATCAATCATGTCCAGGATGATCCGGTTCTGCTCGCTTTTGGACATCCCAATAAACTCAATCGGGTTAAACTGTAATTCCGTGTACAGTTCCCGGAGAAATGTCTCTGGCCCTTGAACGTCTTTGCCGTTCTGTTTAATAGAACGATAATCAGCCCCGTTCACCCTGCTTTTCCTGTTAATCCGTAAGCCGGTATCAGTTTCAATTAGAACTTCCCCTTCCTCTGCCCCTTCTCTTACAATGTAGTCCCTCCCGGACTTATTGGAAAATGCGTACCTGATCGCGTCAATGACAGAGGTTTTCCCTGTCCCGTTTTCTCCGGTCAATTCCATGCTCTGGCCACTTAACTCAAGCGACTTGATACCGAAAAGATTTGTGATTTTTAATTTTGTTGTTTTCATTCTTTGTGCCTCTCCTTTATTGATTTCCCCTCGTTAATAAAACTAACTCCTCAGCCTGTGCCTGAGCCAGCACTCTGTCATGCCGCGCGTGTCTGTGATCCATGTCAACATACGCCCTGGCCCAAGACAGGAAAAAGCCCAATACAAAAAAACTGATCACGACCCCGGCCATTGATTTCAGCTCTTTGATTCTGGTGGACTTTGTCATCAGGCGGCCTTCATCTTAATTGGTTTAGCCTCAGCGATCGCACCGACAATTACACGGATCATCAGAAGGACTCTTCGATAATTTTTAATAGGGATGCCCTTACTATCTTTCTCAAGTAAGCTAATGACGATCTTCTTGAGTGCGTCCGGGTCAATTTCAACTTGGTTTAATATTTTATTCATTTGTCGTTTTTCCGTATCCAGCCTTCGATAAGAGAGTTAATCACCTCTTTCATCGTGCCCCCCCTCAATGAAATTAAACTCTTCATTTTGTTCTTTAAATCCACATCAACGCAAACATTAACGCGACATTGTTTTTTTCTTCCCACAGTACGCTCCTTCCATAAAAAGACACATTTTGGTTAACCATCGGCGAGACAATGCCTATAATAAAAATTATGTTGTTTCTGTTTTTCGGTATGAGTAAATTGTATCAAATGATAATTCCACTGTAAAGCATTATTTTCAAATACTTCTTAGCACTCAAACACGCCACCAAAAGACAAGGGCAGCGTCCCTTGACAGTTCAACCACTACATGTTACACTTCGAGTGTAAATGCACTCGTAAAGGGAGGTGAAGAAAATGTTCTGGAAAAAACCCGACGAGATGGCGATTAAAGAGGAATACATGTTTATTTTCAAAGATAAGGCTATTGATGTAATCAAGCGCGCCAAAGGATGGAAGACGGATGCGGAAATGGCCAAACGGCTGGATTTTACCAGGCAGTACATTTGCGCCCTCAAGAAACACCGCCTCCCAGTCACACATGAAGTTATGATAAGGGTAGCCGCCGCGTTAGGAGACACAAAGGCTAAATGGTGGAATCATTTCGAGATTGTATCAAATGGAAAGTATAAACCGGATCACCCGAAATACAACCAGGCTAAATATGATGGAAAGCAACCTTATGCTAAACACTCAATGTCAGCAGAGTTTCGGAAGCTGGACGGAGAAGTTGAACAACGGAAAGAGATATCTGCATGACTATAAACGAGGATTTTTTTAAAAGTCGGGGGATTATCAAAAACAAGCCCCAGAACGTGTGCACAATAAAAATTTGCAGACTTATCGAATTTATCGGAAACGGAATACTGATAAGCCTTATAGCAATAGTTGGAATAAATGAAAGTTGGCTGGGATCCTCAATAGCCTTAATAATGCGTCAATTTGTATTTTTTTCAACGGAATTTTTTTAAAGAGATCTGTTCTATGAAAATATCTGTAGGTAGATTAGATATTATGTTAACTTGGGGGAGCATAGAGCAAAGTGAGGAATTACAGCAGGTTATGTGATGCCTATAATAAAAATTACGTCAACTATTTTTAAGGGAGAATACTGATAGGAGGGAAAATACAACCGCAGAAAAATATCGCAACGGCTCAACGTGCCATACCGATATGCCGATCGCGGCCAGGCAGATGTACGCGAACGAGCAATACAGCGCAAGGCAGAACGGATCCGCGCGCGCGACCCAGAACGTCTTAAGGAAAATCCATCCCATCGTGAGAAGCATGAGCGCCGTGCCTATCAACCCGATATAGTATAAACCTCCCAGATATTCATTGTGGGGTGACTCCCAACGGCTATTGTGGGACGTTCCGAAAATATAAGGGAAGCTGCCAAGCCCTCTCCCGGTAAATGCGTAATTGCGTTTATTGAGGTTTTCGATCTCAATTTTTTGCGCGTGCGTCATCTTATCAGTTAT
>JAUVFC010000152.1 GCA_030594505.1 Desulfobacterales bacterium | reverse complement strand
TTTTCGGGTCCCTCACCATCAATATTCTTTTCGTAGATTTAATTTTCCAGCTTTAGCGGAAAAGGGCAATGGCCTCGTTTTGTTAAGCCCTTACGTCCTTTGTTGGATAGTCGCAAACTCTAACTGAGCTGCAACTCAGATGCTCTGTAGCAGGAAGAAAAACTCTCCAAGTCCGGCCTATGAGGCTGTCCGAGAATTCTTGATGATTTTGCGAAAAGACTTCAATTGTTTGATATAAATCGCAAAAAAGAAAACATTTTGTTGAAAAACGGGCTCCAATCAGGTATTGTATTTTTTTAAATTACTTAAGAAAGCGATGCAAGACTTGAAATTATAAGGGGGAAAAGGCATGAAAGACGAAAGAGGGATCTATTATTATCCCGAACTTCAGAACAAAAAGCAGCGGATGTATGTGAGACAAAACGGGAGCGACATCGAATTTCGTATGTGGGACAGCGAGGATTCAAATGTATGGGAAAATCATATCTGGCTGGACATGGCAAGCCTCAAAAAAGCCGCGGATATATATTCCAGTCATCCTAACTATAAAGGGAGAAGCCCGCTCCACCTCTATGATCTGCAGCTTGCACAGCAACTTATAATAGAAGAAGAGACTATGTCCGAGGAGAACTCGTAGGCATATAATACGTCGCGGAAGCAGTGTCGGATTCCCACGAAGTGACCCGTGTCACCCGTATCGTTGCGCTGTTTAATTCAGAAGAGAGTCGCTCTGCTATATATTGAGCAATGTTTTCGGAAGAAGGATTACGATCTTTAAACGGTCTCAAATCGTTTAAAAATTTGTGGTCGAATTCTTTTATAATCGCCGCCGTTTCTTCTTTAAGAATGCCAAAATCGATTACCAAACCGGCTTCGTTTAATACATCAGAGGCGACATATACCTCGATCTTCCAATTGTGGCCATGCAGATTTTCACAGGGACCTTTAAAATCTTTGAGCTGATGCGCCGCCGCAAAATGGGTTATGATTTTTAATTCAAACATGGCATTACTCCGATTTTGCAGGATTCTCGAATGCTTAACTAATTGGTCATAATGTTACGAGTTATAGCTCAAGGTTATATTTCTTTATTTTGCTTCGAAGAGTCTTCCTGTCAATTCCAAGCGATTCTGCTGTCTTGGTTATATTTCTGAAGCGTTCCAACATCTTGCCGATATGCTGATGTTCCGCCTCTTCCAGGGTGATCGCCTCAGGAGGAGACACACCGGAAAACGTGGTGTTTGAATATATGATATCCTGGAAGGTAATGGTTTCTCCTCGGGCAAATATGACCAGCCGCTCGATCATATTTTCGAGTTCGCGTACGTTTCCGGGCCATGAGTAATTCTCCATGGCAGCAAGGGCCTCCTGGGAAATACCGTAAATAGTCTTTCCTTGTTTGGCGCTATAGATATCCAGAAAATGATCGACCAGGAGCGAGATATCGACCTTGCGGTCCCGAAGAGGGGGAAGAGGAATAGAAACCACATTTAACCGGAAGAAAAGATCTTCTCTGAACAATCCTTCGCGAATCTCTTTTTTAAGGTTTTTATTGGTAGCGGCAATAATGCGGGTATCTACCCTGACCACCCTATGACTCCCGACCTTGGAGATAGCTTTTTCCTCCACCGCCTTTAACAGTTTTGCCTGAATGTCCAGATTTATATTGGCTATCTCATCAAAAAAGATGGTTCCGCCGTTGGCCATTTCAAACTTGCCGTATTGGGTGGTATCGGCCCCGGTAAACGCTCCCTTGACGTGGCCGAACAGTTCACTTTCAAACAGGGTGCTGACAAGAGAACCGCAGTCCACAACAACAATGGGATGATCACGTCGAGGACTCATAGCATGAAGCTTACGAGCCACCAACCCCTTTCCGGTGCCACTTTCCCCTTGAATCAGAACAGTGCTGTCCGTGGGAGCCACCATTTTGATCATCTCTTTCACCTTGGCTATGGCAGGACTTCGGCTGACGATCTCTTTTTCCTTTTCTCTTTCTTTTAATGTCTGCTTCAGGATGACATTTTCTATGTTCAGTTGACGATTCTTAAAGGCGCGTTCTACCGTTCGACGGAGTTCATTCGGTGTAAAAGGCTTGGTCAAAACGTCAAAAGCGCCCAACTTTATCGCCTGCACCGCTGTCTGAATAGTGCCGTGGCCTGTAATAATCGCCACTTCAGCCTCCTGGTCCTGTGCTTTGATCTGTTTCAGAATTTCCATACCATCTTCGTTGGAGAGTTTGAGATCAAGGAGTATGACGGCAAAGGACCACTTGTCCAGCAGCGCACTCGCGTCCTTGCCGTTCTTTGCCAGCATTACGTTGTGACCTCTCCTGGTGAGGGCCTGGCAACAAGCGTCCCTCATTGCGGAATCGTCATCAATGACTAATATGTTGATTCTGGTTTCCAAAAGTATCAGCCGGTTTTTTCTTGAGAACTTGGTAAGAAAACTGTAAAAGTCGTGCCCTTTCCCTCCACGCTTTCCACCTTTATATCACCACCATGGAGTTTAGCGATACCATGACTTATGGAAAGGCCCAGCCCCGTCCCCTTCCCACGCTCTTTGGTAGTGAAAAAGGGTTCATAAATCCGGTTCAGGTGTTTTTCGGGAATACCACAGCCAGTGTCCGAAAACTGTATGAGAACACCGCTTCCATCCGGATCAGGCATGGTATGAAGCGCTAAAGTCCCGAAGTTGTTCATGGCTTCACCCGCGTTTATGATAAAATTAACAAAAAGCTGTTCCAGCTTATTTTCATCCGCGAATATTTCCGGAAGGTTGGGATCCAGTTCATATGAGATAGTGATATTTTTCAAGAGCACATGGCGCTCCATAAAATAAACCACGCTTTCAAGCACTTGATTAACCCTGACCTTTTTCAGCGACAGGGTCTCCTGGTGCGCAAAGTCAAGAAGCCCTTTTACTATAATCTTGCACCGGTTAGCCAGCTTGATAATCTTTATAATGTTTTCCCTATGTGGATAGTCTTCCGGTATATCTTCAAGAAGAAGGTGACTGTATATCAGGATTCCGCCCAGTGGGGTATTTAATTCATGGGCAACCTCACTGGCCATCTTCCCTGTAGCTGCCAGTCGCTCTGAAACAATTGACATTTGCTTAGGCGGATCAATCTCTGTATGTTTCGAGACCTTATGAAGAGACTTTTGCACGGCGATTTCCAACTACTTTAGTCGAGTAGTCAAGTGGGAAAATAGTTAAGTAGTCAACCATTCGCCCAATTGCGAACCAAGTTCTTAAAGAAAAGATAATGTCACAATATACTGATAAAAGTCAACCTTTGGTGTTGTCAATAGATGGTGTCCATCCAGAAGTGGTAGATTTTGTCCCAAGACAAGGCCGCACAAAGGTTTCTACCGGAGGCGTAGCACCGCTACGTCGAGGATAGAAACCTGCGGCTTCCTGCTCGTAGAGCATACAGCTCGGAGAGAGAACGCAGTATCGGGGCAAAAGGTGCCATTTCTGGATGGACACTACTCTACTTCTATTGCATCTACATACAGCTCCCTGCCCCCTTTTATACGAACATTCCAGTTCCGGCACTTCGGACAAATCATGACGGGCTCTTCCAATTCAAAATTTTCTTTACACTCCTCACAATACCCCTTTATAGCCAGGACTTCTATATCCAACGCAACTCCTTTGAGGGAGGTATCTTCGGTAATGATCTCAAAGCAGAATGAAAGGGCTTCAGGTTGAATTGCGGTTAATTTGCCTACCTTTATTTTAACGCTGATCACATTTTCCAGACAATGACGTGCGATTTCCTCCTGAACAATAGCGAGAAGGCTTTCGGCAATAGAAAGTTCGTGCATAATAATCCTTTCGTTAATACGGGGCACCTTACAATCTTCAAGAACATTAAGATAATTTGATGTGTATGTCTATCCTATTTGTTTCTTTACAATGCCTTTCCGCTTACGAAACCATCAAAGTTACAAATTTTGTCAAAAAAGTCCTTTTTTTGGTAATTATCGCTGATGCACGATGAAAAGAAACAGACAAAAATGAAAAAGCAGAAGCATTTTTTATACTTGATTTTCAATCCATTATGGCATCAAAAGACTTGAAAACGGTATCATAAGTTTTCTGGCACAAACCTTGCGGAAGCTGGAGAAGATAGGCTCAAGCCCGAGCATAAACGGGAGAGACCTAAATTATATTTTATTTATATTTAACGAGTAAGGAGGAACAAAAAATAGATAAGAGACTTTTTAGTACAACAGTTGTTGTCTTGTTTCTGTTGTCCTGCATAGCGGGTTCATTCAGCTATTTTCATTAAAGAGGACGTTTTTCAAAGGCCTCAAAGCCTGCCCTCAGGTATGGGCAGGCTTTATATTTTTTGTGGTTAACTCCTTACTATCATGTGATATTTAGATATTATCGCTTAAATGATTGGCATAGGAGGCTGTCCGAGAATTATGTCTCGTTCTCACTCTTTTGCAGTAGGATCAGAATTCTCGGACAGCCTCCTAAGTATATGCGTTATTACGAATATTTGTAACATCGCTGTTTTGTTTGAGAAGTGTTGAGACCTTTGCATAACGCGACATTATGAGCGCTGACGCTTCACTCCGTGCAAATTTTGAAGCCTGACGCCGCATCACGGGGAAATGGCAGTTATGCAAAGGTCCCGTGTTAAGAGGAGTTCCCTATGATCAACAAACCAACTTATGAAGAACTGAAACAAATGGTCAAGGATTTAAAGAAAGAAGCTGTCGAGCGCAAGCGGGCGGAGGAGGCGTTTAGGGAGAGCGCTCGCCGGCTGCAAATTGCTTATGACCAATCCATCATGTACGCACAGGAACTCAAAAAAGAAATAGAGGGCCGGAAGCGGGCGGAGCAGAGACTGCGGAAAAGAGAGGTGGAATTGGAGATCAAGACAAGAAATCTTGAGGAAGCAAATATCGCGTTGAGAGTCTTACTGAAAAGAAGGGATGAAGATAAAATAGAACTTGAAGAAAAGGT
>JAUVFC010000198.1 GCA_030594505.1 Desulfobacterales bacterium | reverse complement strand
TTTGTGTAAGGACCCGTCACATGAAAAAAGTAAGCACAAAAACCAGGTTTGTTGTTATATTGACCGGCTCGGTTTTATTTCTTCTTATCGGCTTGGCGTTAGCCAGTGTATATTCTGAATGGCTTTGGTTTGAAAGCGTTCATTATGCGCTGGTTTACATAAGGATATTAAGCACAAAGATTACCACCGGCCTGATATTTTCTCTTATTTTTTTCCTTTTTGGTTTTGCTTCGATCAGGCTTGCGTGGATCCTGGGGGGGCGGTCCGGAGCGCTTACAGATACCGATGTCAGGTTATTTGACGCTAAAAATCTTAATAATATTAAGGTAGAACATATACGTCTCGGTTTATGGGTGACGCTGTTTGTGTTTTCCCTCGTTGCCGGGGGCATAGGTTTTAGCCACTGGGATACGATTCTCCGATATCTTCATCCACAAAAGTTCGGGCTGCATGACCCGATATTTAATATGGATCTGGGATTTTATATCTTTTCCTATCCATCCCTCAGGCTGTTTCAGGCCCTTGCATTTTATGGGTTTGTTATAGTAATCGGGCTTACCTTTTTTGTATATATATTAACTCGCAACATTGGTGTCTCGCAAGGTCGCCCCAAGGCCACAAGATCGGCGCGGACACATCTTTTTACCATGTTCGCGTTATTATTGGGGGTTAAGGCCTGGGGATATCGGCTCGACATGTTTGAGACCCTTTATACCTCGAACGGGTTTATTTTTGGGGCACGATACGCTAATATCCACGGAGACATAGTTGCCTACAAGGCGTTGCTCGTGATAGTCGTTTTGACTGCTATCATCTGTGTGGTTGCGCTCTTTAGAAAAGGGGGGCGCCTTCCTGTTCTTGCCGTGTCTATATGGGGCATTGCCGTTGTAACCCTACAGTTTATCTACCCCGCCCTGTTGCAAGAAATTATAGTGGAACCGACAGAGTTGGAAAAGGAGAGACCTTATATCCGGCACAATATAGAGTCTACGGGAAGGGCTTACGGACTCGATCTGATAAGAAGTGAGAATTACCCGGTAGTAGAACATCTGAGCACCGATGATATCAGGGACTGCCGCTCTACTATAAAGAACATCAAGATATGGGACAAACGGCCCTTAAAAAAGACATATATCGATCTTCAAGAAATTCGTCTCTACTACTCATTTCTAAATGTGGATGTTGATCGTTACCAGGTCGGCAAAGACTATGTACAGGTTATGCTCAGTCCCCGCGAGCTCAATATAGACAATCTTCCGTATAGAGCCAAGACATGGATCAACAAACACCTCCTTTATACACACGGACATGGTATCTGCATGAGTCCGGCAAACCAGGTTTCCACCGAGGGTCTCCCCGCGTTTTTTGTAAAGGATATACCTCCGGCCTCACCCATGGGCCTTACAGTAGAAAGACCGGAGCTCTATTATTCCGAAAAAACGGATGATTTCGTTATCGTGGATACCGCAACAAAGGAGTTTGATTATCCAAAAGGGGACACCAATATATACACAACATATCGAGGCAGCGGTGGTGTAATGCTCGATTCGTTTATAAAGAAGTTGGCCTTTTCTCTAAAGTTTTTTGATATAAATATCCCGCTTTCAGAATATCTTCTTCCGGAAAGCAGGATCATGATCTATCGAGAGATCCGAAAACGGGTAAACCGTGTGGCCCCGTTCTTGAGATTCGATAGTGATCCATACATAGTGCTGGAAGAGGGACGACTTTTTTGGATTATTGATGCATATACCACCAGTTGTTATTACCCCTATTCAGAACCGTATGCATTGGAAGAAAAACGGAAAAAAGCGTACGAGGGAATCTCTTTTTCGTTCTCTAAAGATCTCTTTTTTTCCCGTGATGTGAATTACATAAAGAACTCTGTAAAGGTTGTGGTGGACGCCTATAATGGCAATGTTGATTTTTATACGTTTGACTCCGCTGACCCGGTCTTGAAATCGTACCGGGCCGTCTTTCCAGACCTGTTTAAAGACGGAGAGAAAATGCCGGACGGGCTAAAAAGTCATATACGCTATCCAAAAGACCTCTTTTTGATCCAGGCCAAGATGCTGAAAAAATATCACATGACCGACGTAGAGGTCTTCTACAACCAAGAGGACTTGTGGGCGCGACCACACGAGATTTATGGGTCGTCCGATATACCGATGACCGGGTATTATGTCATAATCAAGCTCCCTGACGGCAAAAAAGAGGAGTTTGTCTACATGATACCGTTTACTCCAAAAGATAAGCCGAATATGATCTCCTGGATGTGCGCACGATGCGACTATCCCAATTATGGCAAATTAGTGCTTTACAAATTTCCAAAGGAAAAACTGATCTTCGGCCCGATGCAGATAGAAGCGCGTATCGATCAGGAGCCAAGTATTTCAGAGCTCTTTACCCTATGGGGACAACTCGGTTCAAAGGTAGTCCGGGGGGATCTTTTAGTGATACCGTTAAAAAAGTCCCTCCTTTATGTGAAGCCTGTCTATATATTGGCAACCAGTCAGGAGCTCCCGGAGCTTAAGCGGATCATTGTAGCATTTGGAGATAAATTAGCGATGAGAGAAACTCTGGATGAGGCCGTGAATGCCATATTTGCCGGGTACACCTCAGAAATTTACAAGAAGGGAAACAACGAACCGGTTTCTAAGGCTCTTGATCATCTTGAGCGAATGAAACGGTCTTTCAGAGAATCGGAATGGGAAGCATTCGGAAAAGAAATGAAAGGTCTTGAGAAAAGCTTGAAAGAGATTCGTGAGAGAGAGAAAGATTGATGATTTCGTAAAAAATCTTGAGTTTGATAAAGGATGGCTAAGTAAAAAGGTCTATATACAAGGCGTAGTAGATTGGACTTTTTACGACGCCATATTAGGAAACGTTTCAAAGAATGCACAGAAAAGTCTACAATAAGATCATTAGTTGGACAGAGCGGCTAAGCATATCAGGGTACAGTTTTTTAATATTTCTTGCCCTGGTTATAGGTATGCTGGCAGGAATAGGGAACTTTATCTTTCGAGGGTGTATAGAGCTAACCCATCAGTATATCTTCCTTAAGGGCTGGGATCTGTTCCAAATATCAAAGGGGGGTTGGTATAGGCTGTATACTCCGCTCCTTCCCATGATTGGCGGAATACTCATTGTCCCATTGGCCTTGTTGTTCAAACCGGGCCGTGTTTACGGTTTCGGGTTTCCTTACTTTCTCCAGCGAGTCAATATCCAGGGGGGCATTATAAGGGCGCGGAATATCCTGGCCAAGGTGCTGGCGGCCGGCATCACGCTTGGCACTGGTGGCAGCGCAGGGCAGGAAGGGCCGATCGCTCAGATCGGAGGGACCATAGGATCGGTGTTCGGACAATTCTTTAAGATGCCGGAAGCGAGGTTAAAAACCCTAATTGCATGCGGGGCTGCGGCTGGGATTGCCGCCACGTTTAACGCGCCTATTGCCGGGGTCTTTTTTGCGCATGAGATTATTCTGTTGGGCGACTTTGAGCTTACCAACTTTATTCCTGTAGTAATCGCCTCCGGCGCGGGAGCTGTAGTATCGCGTATGCTTCAGGGAAACGTGCCTGTTTTTGTTTTGCCGGTCTATCATGGCGTGCCCGGGTGGGAGCTTGGGTTGTATATTTTACTGGGCGTGTTTGTTGGTCTCCTTGCCCCTCTGTTCATTAAGCTGTTTTATGGGACCAAGGATGTTTTCGATCGAATCAAGGTAAGCGTACATCTGAAGCCGGTAATGGGAGCCTTTCTGATTGGATTGATTGCCATAGCCTTTCCGCAGGTGTTGGGGAACGGCTATAATGTTATTCAGGAAGTGTTGACCGGCAATATGGTCTGGTCGCTGATGTTGGCGTTGATCTTTTTTAAGATGCTTGCGACTTCGATTACCCTCGGATCAGGAGGGGCCGGGGGGATTTTTGCTCCAGCCCTTTATGTCGGCGCGGTCGCCGGGGGAGGGTTTGGCGCTATAGCCAA
>JAUVFC010000083.1 GCA_030594505.1 Desulfobacterales bacterium | reverse complement strand
TTTTTACGTATAAAAGGCTTTAATCTTTTCAACAACGTACGCCTGTTGTTCATCGGGGATTTCCGGATAGATCGGAAGCGCCAGCGTCCTCCGGGCCGCATCTTCTGCCACCGGAAAATCGCCCTTCTTATATCCAAGCGGCCTGAAACATTCCTGGAGGTGCATCGGGACAGGATAATAGATCTCTGTACCGATACCGGAATCGGCGAGGTACGCTTTCAATTCGTCCCGTTGATCAGGCGCCAATATAGTAAACTGATTATAAATATGCAGATTTTCGACCTCCCGCGGAAGCCCCATGGTCCGATCAAGGCCTTGTTCACGGAACAGTTTCCGATATTGTTTTGCATTGGCCTGCCTTTTCTCCGTCCATGTGTCGAGATACTTTAGCTTAACAAAGACAATAGCCGCCTGCAGGGCATCCAGTCTAAAATTTCCTCCGATCATTTTATGAAAGTACTTTGGACTTGATCCGTGAACCCGAAGCGTTTTCAGCAGGTCATAATACTCCTTTGATCGGGTGGTCACTATTCCGCCATCCCCGAATGCGCCAAGATTTTTGGAAGGAAAAAATGAGAAGCAACCAAAGTCTCCCATCGAACCTGCGCGCTTTTTTTTGTATTCAGCGCCGATCGCCTGGGCCGCATCTTCAATTACCACAAGGGAGCGCTTGCGGGCTATATCCATAATAGGATCCATATCCGCGCACTGACCGTAGAGATGGACCGGCATAATTGCCCTGGTCCTTTCGGTGATCCGGGCTTCAATCAATACGGGGTCAATATTGTAGGTATCTTCCTTTATATCAACAAATACAGGGGTCGCCCCCACGCGCGCAATTACCCCTGCTGTGGCAAAAAAGGTGTATGGCGTGGTGATTACTTCGTCTCCGGGGCCGATTTGCGCGGCCATCAAAGAGATCAGGAGTGCATCGGTTCCGGAGGAAACACCAACGGCATATGGACACTGACAATATTCGGCAATTGCTTCTTCAAGCTTCTGTACATGGGGCCCAAGTATAAAATATTGGCTTTCAAAGATTTCTTTCGCAACAGTCAAGATATCTTCTTTAATGGTTGGATATTGGCCTTTCAGGTCGAGCAACGGTACTTGCATTGTATATTATCCTTGAAAAAATAAGCCCCTGGTCTAATAAGGCCAGGGGCCGATCAAATTGGATAGTTGGAATTTTAGGTCTCTTCTACCGTGATAGCATCCTGCTCACAAACTTCGACACAACTTTCACATCCGAGACATTCTTCACCATTTACCACTACAGCTTTTTCATCCTGAATTTCACACACGTCCGCCGGACATACGTCAATACATTCACCACACCCAATACACTTCTCTGCGTCTATAGTTGGCGTAAACATAAAACTTTTTCCTCCTTTCTTTTATACATAATATACTTAAACCCTACTTCCAATCACAAGACTTGTAAAAGATAATTTTCCATATATCAATTATCCGGCAACGTCAAGTCGAAAATTTCATGTCTGTTCCACCCACTCCAATAGTACGATAAGGGCATTCCTTTGCCTGGAATCAGACCGTGGTGTGGCCAAAACGCTGCCTTCTGTGGAGCACACTCTTTCCAAAAGGGCCCGCGCGGATTGATCCGGGACCAGGTAGCACCGTAATAGCATCTGGTTTTGTCCTTCCTCCATATCCGAATCTTGTGCGGCATTGCTGATCTTTTCTCGCATCGCGTCAGACCATTCTTCTGTCATCAGTTCAAAAAATAATGAATAACACGAAAAAGGGAAAGAAGGTCCGCACTGCAAAACTTTAAATTTTTCGTATTCTTCACCCAACAGTAACGAAAGCGCCTCACGAGAATCAGTAACTAAAAAATCCGTATCAGAGCCATCCTCCTGAAAAAGATAATTCCAGGCACGAATACGTTGCTCCATCATGAATACCGTCGGCTCTTTATCTGTTGTGATCACCGGAAGATCTCGGTGTTTAAACCCTTCCGGCGGGCTATCTTCCTCTGGGAAAGGGTGAAGCGCCTTCTTCAAGAGATCCTGGTTACGCTCAAACTCCTGAATTTCTCCCATCGCCTCATGTGATCTCCGGTCATAATCCTGGGCTAAGTGAAGAAAAAGTTGAGCTGAAAATCTCTTGTCATCTGTTCCCTCAGCAGAGGTTGTCTGAGACTGGCCTATATAGCTCTTAAGATCGGCAATAATTCCGCAAGTCATTGTATCAAGATAAGGAGGAGTTGAGTCGACTGCTTTTAGATACGCGATATCACTCTTCTGGTGCATTTCTCCCCAACACTGAAAGGATCGCAGCGCATCCCGGAGTCTTTTTTCATCAGTAGTGTCCTCCAGTGGGTTCCTTATCTTCAAAAATCCCTGATCTATCCAGGGATGGAACGAGGGGGGTATCATTAATCCGGAAGGATGATAAACCACAAGCTCTCTCCAGAACGTCGCAATCTCCCGAAGTAATTTATCGCCAATAAACGTAAACGGGAAATAGACCGGTGTAATTGTATTTGATGTGTCGTTCATTAAATTAGCTCCATAACTTAACCAAAGTCTATTTTATCGGTCTCAATACCGCCCCCCCCGGTGTATCTTTCACCGTAAAGCCTTTCTCTTTTAACAGATCCCGAACCTGATCGGCGCGCGCCCAATCTTTTTGACGTCTTGCATTAGTTCGTTCCTGAAGAAGTGCAACCAGTTCCGGTGACAGCTTGTTGGATTCAAAATTAAATATCTGAAAAACAGCGTCTGTCTTTTTCAGGATATCAATGATGGAATCCGCTCCGGTTTTATCCAAAAGTCCGTCTGTGATGAGTTTGTTGACCTTTTTTGCAAACTTAAAAATAGTAGAAAAAGCTCCTGAGATGTTCAAGTCGTCATCCATTGCATCGGCAAATCCTTGCTTGAGATCATAGATCAACTGATCGATTTCCTCGTATGGACGTCCTTCTTTTAGATGTTGTAATCGGTCGATACATTCATCCAGCCTGTCCAATGTATGGCGCGCCTGCTGCAATTCCTCATCAGAGAAGTAGAGAGGCTTTCTATAATGTTTTGAAAGGAACCAAAACCGGAGTTCCCTCCCTGTATAGCCTCGATCCAAAAGTTTTCGAACAGTCAACCGTTGTCGGCCTGCAGACTCAACGTTCTTACCATCCACCAGAACCTGAGCGCTGTGGAGCCAATACCGCGCCATGGGTTTTCCGGTCAAAGATTCACAAATTGCTATTTCGTTCTCATGATGCGGAAAAATTAACGCGCGGCTGCTTGTGTGGATATCAAAACTTTCCCCCAAATATTTCATAGCCATTGCAGCGCATTCAATATGCCATCCCGGCCGTATGTTCCCCCATTCGGTCTTTGTATAGATGCCGCGCTTAAGCTCTGAAAGCCTGGTCCGTTTCAACAGGGTAAAATCCCGGGGATTGTCCTTCTCATAATCATCCAGGTCAATGGTAGTTCCCAACTTTATCTTATTCAAATCGAGCCTGGACAACTTCCCATAACCGGAGAATCTTGAGATATCAAAATATACCGATTTTAATTTTTCATAGGCAACCCCTCTTTCAAGAAGGCGCCCGGCGAGTCTTACCATATCCTCAACATGCTCGCTTGCTCTTGGATATTCCGTGGCGGGTTTAATCCCGATCTCTTCAATATCTTCAAAAAAAGCCCTGATATATTTCTCGGTAAACGGCTTTAAATCCATCCCGGCCTGCTCTGACGCCTGAATTGTCCGGTCGTCCAGGTCAGTAATATTCATAACATGGATGACTTCATTCCCCTTATATTCAAGATACCGCCTGAGCAGATCAGCCATAATAAAGCGCCGGGCCTGTCCTATGTCTATACGATCGTTAACTGTCGGGCCGCACGAATAGATAGAGACACGTCCCGGTTCGATGGGACTGAATGATTCTTTAGATCTGGTCATGGTATTATAAAACTTCAGAGCAGACTTTTCCTTGACATCAAAAAGGGATGTGCTCAAATACCGCTCCCCTCCGTCAGGGAAAATAATAACCAGTGTACCGTCATTCATCTCTTTGGCAATCCGCCTTGCCGTTACCATGGCGGCCCCGGAGCTCATTCCGACAAAAAGACCTTCTTGTCTGGCAAGCTGTCGCGCCATATCAAAGGCATCATCGTCTTCTACATTGATTATTCTATCCAGACGATTCTTGTCATATATTTCAGGACGATAAGCCTCTTTCATATTTTTCAGGCCCTGGATCTTGTGCCCTAGATAGGGCTCTACACCAATGATCTGTATAGCGGGGTTATATTCTTTGAGCCTTCTTGAGATACCCATGATTGTGCCGGTGGTGCCGATGGTCGCAACAATCCCTGTCACTTTTCCTCCGGTCTGATTCCAGATCTCCTCTGCCGTCCCACGGTAGTGCGCCTGCCAGTTCGCCTCGCTGTTAAACTGATCCGTCATAAAATACTTATCCGGATACTCCAGGGCCAACCGGTATACCTCTTCAATGGCCCCGTCCGTTCCAAGGCGGGCGGGGGTCAGGAGAAGCTCCGCCCCCATTGCTTTCAGTATTTTTTGCCGTTCGATGCTGGCAGCCTCTGACATGGCCAATAAAAGCCGATACCCCTTGATGGCGCAGACCATTGCCAGACCGATCCCGGTGTTCCCGCTGGTTGCCTCCAGCACTGTTTTGTCCCGTGTTAACATACCCTCGGCTTCTCCCGCTTCGATCATGGAAAGAGCGATTCTATCCTTGATCGAACCACCAGGGTTGAAATACTCCAGCTTTGCCAGAATTCGGACCCCCGGATTAGGATTCAACCGTTTAATCTCAATTAGAGGCGTATTGCCGATCGTATCTAATAACGAAGACATTTTTAGAGTTCCGCCTTAATCTTCTCCGCTGCCCCGGCGATTTCCTTCATATCTCCGGCCTTCATGGGCCAGTGTGAGATTGTTATTCCGTCACCAATCCAACGGGGAATAATATGAACGTGAAGGTGCGGCACCAGTTGGCCGGCGGCCTTTCCATTCAATTGCAGAATATTGATCCCATCGGCTTGTATCCCTTTTTTTATCGCGGTAGAAAGCATTTTAACCGCTTTAATCACTGCTGTTGCGTCCTGTTCTGAAATCTCGAAGATGTTTTCAGCATGAGTCCTGGGAATCACGAGTGTGTGGCCGGAGCTGAGAGGATTGATGTCCATAAAAGCAAAAACTTTATCATCCTCATATACCTTCACGGACGGTATCTCTCCCTGGATAATCTTGCAAAAAATGCAGTCCATAGAATCCCTCCTGGTATTGTCCGTTGTTTTTATAATCTTGATGACTTCGTAAAAAGTCTTTTTACGAAGTCATCAAATTGGTGCCTTTGTGGCAAAGGGCCCGCGAGATACATATCAGTTCAATCCGGGAAAAATCAACAACCGAATTATTTCTTCACAGACCTGGCAACACGGAATCCGAGCCTGAAATCACAATACGCCGGCACGGCATGATCCCGCCTGGTAACGCCCAGATCGCAAGGGGGATCAAACCAGCTCCCGCCTCGCTTTGCCCTGTCCGTTCCTTTCCAGGGGCCTGTGGGGTTTGTGGCTATTCCGACGGGATAGTCTCCATACCAGTTTCTACACCATTCGGAGACATTTCCCGTAATGTCATGAAGCCCGAATCGATTGGCCCCGAAGCTTCCTACAGGCGCAATATAAACGTAGCCGTCATCATAACCATTCCGGATAGTCCAGTCAGGGAAAACTTTTTTAGCGCTTTCATCAGCTATGTTCTCTCCTTTTTCCTCTTTTGGCCTGATATCTCCCCGGCCGGACCTATACTCATTATCTCCGCCGCGGGCCGCGTATTCCCACTCCGCCTCAGTGGGGAGCCGGTACCTTTTTCCGGTTTTTCGTGACAGCCAGCCGCAATATTCTCGAGCGCCATACCAGGTGACATAACTAACCGGGTACTTTTTATAACCAGCCGCCACAACAAAAACCCCGTCAGATTTTTCTATCCGACAACGCTCCCCTTTCCATGCGCCTGCGAGATTAATCCATGCCCTCCCTCTACCATCCGTGCTCTTCCCCAAATCATTAAGGAACGCCGCGAATTCCTCATTTGTAACCTCATACTTTCCCAAATAAAAAGCGCTAAGGTGTACTCTATGTTCCGGCTTTTCATCTGAATGTCCATCTCTGCTTCCCATAATAAAGAAACCTTCCGGTATTAATATCATATTCGGTTCGATTACATTTCCGGACCGGCAATAACCAAGAAAGGGATACAAGACGGCACATACCACAAAAAAAGCCGCCAATATTGTAGCCTGCTTGTTATAGATAAGATTCAAAAATGCGTGTAACCTCTATGAGTGAGTTGGGTTCTCATGCTTCCGGCCCGAAGCCATACCCCTTTATCTTTAACTACGAATCCTATTCTCGCGGCAGTCCTGCCCATTACGCTTACCGTGAGTTCTTCAATCTTTTTTCTATCTTCAGGGAGAGTTGTAAAAAGGAGCTCGTAGTCTTCTCCCCCGTTTAAAGCCCAATCGATTGGATCGTGAGACAGGTCCCGAGCAAGGGCTTGCAAAGGTTCAGAGATCGGAATCGATCCTCGATCAAGTACTGCCCCCACATTACTTTCATCACATATATGTCTGAGATCCTTTGCCACGCCATCCGAAAGATCGATCATGGCATGAGCCAGCCCGCTCTCCCCCAAGGCCTTCCCGAGCTTTAAACGCGGGGCCGGCCTCTGGTGGGAGGAAATAAGCATTTGACGCCCCTCCTCCTCTTTGTGCTCGTTTCTTAACAGTATCTCCAATCCACCGGCAGCGTTGCCCAAAAAACCGGACACCCAGATATCGTCACCAACCCGCGCCCCGGAGCGGAATACTAATCCCTCGGGGGAACATCTCCCCAGAAGTGTCACACTGATGACGGAGTGTGATGTAACTGATATGGTATCGCCGCCCGCGAGAAAGACTCCGGCCTCACAAGCCATTTCCCGAAATCCCCGCATAAATGACTCAAGTATGGAAACCGGGGTGGAAGATTTCAACCCAATGGAAAGGAATGCCGTGTGTGGTGTCCCCCCCATGGCGGCAATATCGCTGAGGTTCACAGCCAACGCTTTCCACCCGATATCCTCGTAAGGGGTCGTCTTGGTGGTATAGTGGACACCCTCTGCCAGCATATCAGTGGTGACCAGCAACAGGTCTTTTCCCCCTGTTTCCAATACCGCGCAATCATCTCCGATCCCTTTCTTTACATAATGGGCATGATCAGGGAAAAACCGTTGCATCAGCCGAATGACACCGCTTTCCCCTACGTAACTTAAGAGATCTTTTGACATATTTGCTTAATATAGAATCCCCTTTTTGCGCTATGCGCCTGTTTGTTAGCTTGTAACATAAATTAGGGAGTAAGAAAAGTATTACGTCCTCCTAATCGCCCATCCCTCAAACAGCATAACAACCCTTTGACTGCGTCTTCAAGATCAAGGTAACAGAACCGGTACGATTCGTACTGAAGACCGTAAGGATCAGCAATCGATCGAGGACTGGAACCGGAATCCGCAAAATGCCGAATCAGAAAC
>JAUVFC010000140.1 GCA_030594505.1 Desulfobacterales bacterium | reverse complement strand
GTGAGAAACGGCCCAAATTTCCGCAAGTTTTCGTCAAATAGGCCTGCTATTCTCCTCAAATTTGCGAAAATTTTGTCTCGTTCTCACTCTTTTTCGTTACGGACATAATTCTCGGACAGCCTCCTGTAGGCATTAGAAATACATAATAAATACTTGACAATCTGGAGACTATCTGTTTATGTTACATTCGCTTAAGGTGTAGTCTCCGTCTAAAAGAGACCTTTTCAAAACCTCTTTTTTCGGTGATGTGGCGCCCGTTTTCCGGTCATCCGATAATTAGCGTTAAGGAGGATATTGTATGGAATTGAAAAAGATGTTGTTTGTGACTGACTTTGATGAATTGTGGTTTGACGCCCTGGAATCCCTAATGGACCTCAGAAAGGCGGGCCTTAACCATATAGTCTTTCTCCATGTAATACAAAGAGATAAGGTCGCAATGCATCGGGGGAAGGGCTATCTCAAGGATGAAGAGGTCAGGCTCAGACAGATGGCGGATGTCCGTTTTATAGACTGGGCAGAAAGTATATTTGAAAAAGGGATGGAATGCGGGGCCTACGTCGTGGTAGGAAAACACGTCCCCAAGATCCTTTCAACGGTTGAATCAGAAAAAGTAGATCTAATAGTAATGGGGGCCCACAAGAGAACAAAAATAGAAAAATTGTACGCAGATTCAGAGACATTGGACCTCCTCCGACGAACACAAACTCCTGTATTAGTACACAAGTATATGTTGCCCTCAGGAAAAGTCAACGACAAGCCCTTTGAGACCCCGATCCTTGTAACAGACTGGTCCCCTCCGTGCGAAAGAGCGTTGGAATACGTTATTTCACTTAAGAACGCTATCAAGAAAGTGTTAGTATCCCATGTGATTAGCGACGCTTCCATGAAGGGTAAGTCTAAGACTGAACTTCAAAGGCTTCAAAAAGAGAACAAGAAGAGATTGGAAGATGTTGCTATTACTTTTGAAGATGAAGGGATAGAGGTAGAGACCCATCTTGGAATAGGAGAAGTTGCCGCCGAGATTGAAAACGTTGCGCGCGAATATAGCGCCACGATGATTATTACCGGCACGACCGGAAAAGGGGCATGGCGGGCACGATGGCTGGGAAGCACTTCTCAGGAATTGGCGGAATCATCAGAGCTTCCCACTCTTTTAATACCATAAGAACATGGTTGAGTGGTCAACTGGTCGAGTTGTCGAGTCGTTAACCATCTGACTACTCAACCACTCGACTAAGAAAGGCGGATAAAAAACTATCCGCCTTTTTCATTTTATCCGGATTAAGAAGCGAGTTTCTTTATCATAGCCTCCAATTCTTCAGGCTCAACCGGTTTTTCAAAATAGGCCTCCGGTTCAGGCACAGTCTGGCCCCCAAACTCGGCCAAGGCCCTCTGGGACCTCAGAAAGGTCCTTTTGGCTATTCCGGAAAGTACGATCACGGGAATATCATTGAGTTGATTATCTGTTTTCAATTCGCGATACATCTTGATCCCGCTTTCCTTGGGCATCAATACATCAAGAATAATTAAAGCCGGTTTTTCCTTTCTGACTTTGTTAAGCCCTTCTTCACCATCCTTTGCTATGTCCGGCTTGTAACCGCTGTTCTCCACAACGCTTGAAGCAAACGTCCTCACGTCAACGTCATCATCAATAATCAGGACCTTTTTCTCCATACATACCTCCTTTATTTCTCATTTTTCAAATTACAAAAAGTACATTTTTAAGTATATTAAAATTGCGCGTTCTCCCCTTCTTTTCCGGGAAGCCGAACAGTAAATGTTGTCCCCTTGCCGAGTTGCGACTCCACATGTATGGCGCCTCCATGCTCATTGGCGATCTTTTGCGCTACGAGCAATCCAAGGCCGGTGCCTCGCGCCCCCTTTGTGCTGAAAAATTGAGAAAAAATTTTGTTCTTAACCTCATCGTCCATGCCGCAGCCATTATCAATAACCTCAAATGCCACCCCGCCTTCATTTTCAGGCCGTGTCGTCACCTTTACATACCACTCCTTTTCCGTGTCAGGATCAAATATGCAGGCATCGATTGCATTTGAAACGAGATCAAGGAGACAACGGTGTATTCCCGCAGGGTCCAAATATATCTCGCCTACCCTTTCAGAAAAATCTCCTATCAACACTATATTATTGTCTCTCGCCTTCGATTCCATGAGATAGCATACTTCATCCGCGATCTCATTCGGGTCGCATTTTTCATATCCCGGCTCCCGCTCCTTAGAGTAACTGAGGAGATCCAGCACGAGATCAGAAACTTTATCAATATTTCTTTTCACCATATCCCAGCCTGTTATCAGTTCGCTGTGCGGGCGTTTCTTTACGTCAGGGTCTTGTTTTTCTCTAATGCCCAATTCAGATCCTGACTTTTTAAGGGCGTCGTTTACCATGTAAACTCCACCCTTCAGGCCGTTGAGGATGTTCTTGATGCTGTGGGCAATGCCGGCTATAGTCTGTCCCACAGCCGCTAACTTCTCAGATTTAATCAGTTCCTGCTGCAAGCGTTTAATTTTTCTCAAGTCCTGGAAAAAACCAACACTTCCTATTGCCTTGTCACCTCCATAGAGTATCCCCCCCGAGAATCTTACCGGAACTATTTCACCGTTCTTCCCAACTACAGACGTATCTTCCATAATAAAGACATCCTCTGCCGTCTCCTTTTTACCGGATAAAATATCAGCGGTCTTTTCCAATGGTTCTTCAGGATAAAGGTCACAGGCATTCTTCGAGCGTTTGGCCTCGTCCTCGGTATATCCAAAGATCTTTTCAGCTCCGCTGTTAAATACCAATATCTTCCCTTCCTCATCCGTGGCAACAATCCCATCAATCGATCGCTGTATCAGCTTGTCCTCAAATTCATATCTTCTTTGCACCTCTTCGGTAGCTTCCTTTACCATGTTCTCCAGGTTATTGGTATAGTTCTTTAACCTCTGTTTCAGTTCCAGCCGTTGCTCGGCCCTTGTTAGAGCTATCGAAAGGGCCTGATCACCCACCGGCTTGGTTATAAAATCAGATGCTCCCAATTGAAGCGCTCGAACAGCGGACTTCATATCGCCATGTCCGGTGAAAACAATTACCTCTATATCCGGATTTATCTGTTTCATCCGTTTGAGAACCTCTAAACCGTCTAAACCAGGCATTTTCATATCAGTCATCACGATCGAGACGGATTCTTTTTGAAACAGGCTTAGTCCCTCCTGTCCATTCTCTGCTGTTACCACGTCATATCCATCACTTGTCAGAGATATGCTCAGGACTTTTCTAATACCTTTTTCATCATCAATAAGTAAAAGTTTCGACATAGCATAACCTTGCGGAAGCGAGCTTTACTCTTGTGTAGTATCTTTAGAAACCAGTTCCTCTTACAGCTTCAACTTTTCAATTTCTCGCAGATCCTGGAAAAATCCAACACTCGCAACGGGATTGCCGGCATCATAGAGCATCGCACCTGAAAATCTTACCGGCACTATTTCGCCGCTCTTCCTGACTACGGACGTATCTTCTTCAATAAAGATATCCTCTTTCAACTCCTTTTTACCGGTAAAAACATCGGTTATCTTTTCCATTACCTTTCTGGGATAAAGGTCATCGGCCTTCTTAGTACTTTTGGCTTCAATCCGGCTATATCCGAAGATATTTTCCGCTGCGGGGTTAAACACTAAGATATTCCCTTTATTGTCCGCGGCAACGATCCCATCAAACCATCGCTGTATCAGCTTACCCTCAAATTCGTATCTTTTCCTTATTTCCTCGGTAGCTTCACTTACCATATTCTCCAGGTTGTCGGTGCAATCCCGCAACTTCCGTTGCATTTCCAGCCGTTGTTCGACCCTTTTTAAGGCTACAGAAAGGACTTGGTCACACACAGGTTTGGTGATGAAATTAGACGCGCCTAAATGAAGAGATTGCATCGCGGAGTCCATATCTCCGTGGCCGGTAATAACGATAACCTCCGTGGCCGGATTAATCGCTTTTATCTTCTTTAAGACTTCTATGCCATCCAACTCGGGCATCTTTAGATCGGTCAGCACTATGGGAAAGCGCCCTTTTTGATACAGGTCCAGGCCCTCCCGCCCGTCCTCCGCAGTTACCACTTCATATCCATCACTTGTCAGAGATATGCTCAGGACCTTTCTAATACCTTCTTCATCATCAATAAGTAGAAGTTTCGGCATGTGTCACCCTCCTAATTGAGTCTTTTTACGCAATCATCAAAATCATACACAGATCACTCTGCATCATGATTTGTATTAGAGTGATTTAACATAGCGGGAAAACTCACCCTAAACGAGGTCCCCTCGTTTTCGTTGCTCTCTACAGTGATTTCTCCTCCATAGTCTTTGACGATCCCGTAGCTTATAGAGACGCCGAGGCCGGTCCCCTTACCGACTTTCTTTGTTGTAAAAAACGGCTCAAATATTTTATCGATGACATCTTGAGGCATTCCTGTGCCATTATCAGAAACTATTGCTACAACTTGTCCGTTTTCTAAAAAAGTCTTGATCGTCAGTGTCTTGTTCCAATCTTTTTCTCTTTCTTCCAGAGCATCGCGCGCGTTAATTATAAGATTTACAAATACCTGTTCCAGTCTGTTATGATCCGCCAATATGGGAGGAAGATCTTCAGCTAAGTCCAACTCCACCAGTATCTGATGAAGCGTTAACTGTTGTCCTAACACCTTGAAGACATCGTTAATCGGAGCATTGATACTGATCTCAGACCGTGAAGCGTCAGATGCCCGCGCGAATTCCCTCAGATGAGTGATTATTTGAGATGCCCGGTCAACATGGCTGCTGATCTCTTCGGCCATGGTGCGAAAGGTTTTTGGTTCAATCTCTTTACCCCTCTTTAGCATCTTCAGGAAGAAATCACTCCCCACCTTGATCACATTCAGGGGCTGGTTCAATTCGTGAGCAATACCCGATGCCATGGTGCCAAGCGTAGACATCTTGCCGGCCTGAATCAATTGAGACTCTTTTTCCACCGCTTCCGTAACATCAGTCGTGGTTATAATTAGAGCATCTCGTTCCATATATGCAGCAGGAGATACGTGGATATTGACATAAAAGCGGTCTCCGCTCTTAGTCAGATGCTGTCTTTGGGCATAAAAGAGTCTCTCATTATTCTTGATCTCGGCTAAACCGGAAGATACGTCTTCATC
>JAUVFC010000199.1 GCA_030594505.1 Desulfobacterales bacterium | reverse complement strand
TCTCCTTGTAATAGGAAGAGAGGATATGCATGAGGTTGTTACGCGCCTCGGTTAACTCCCTTTTTCCCGATTCAGGCCCCTCCTTTGCCGGAAAATCAGCATAATAGATACAAAAAAGCGCCCAGAAGCGTTCTCCGTGTCTCCGAAAAAAACGACCGACTGACCTTAATGAAGGGGACTCGACGGACAAGAGGCGGTGTGGGTGCATATGATGTAAGACGAGCTTTTCCAAAAAACCTATTTCAGTGCGGCTCAACTTCAGGCGTTTTGCAATCTTTCCGATCCGGATGGAGCCGGCCTTTTCATGACCATAAAAGTGTATCTCCCCGTGTTCGTCTTTAAGGGATGTTTCAGGTTTTCCCGCATCATGGAACAGGGTCGCCAGTTTTACAAGGGCCTTGACAGGTCTCCCCCGCACTAAATGACTTTCAAGGTGAGCGGTTACCTGATCGCTGTACCTGTCGAAATATTCATGGAGATCGTTCATAACATGTTCTAAATTTTTCAGCGCAAGGAGAGAGTGGCGCCAGACATTTAGGTGATGATATCTGTTTTGTGCAGTCTTCCTCATGGGATCGATTTCTGGGAAAAGGATGGAAAGTATCCCTGTGGTATCCATCTGGTGTATTACTTCCCCGGTTTCCGAACAAGAAAGTATCAGAAAAAGTTCATCCCGGATCCGTTCAGAGGATGTCCGGCTTAATCTTGCGCAGTCTCTTTTGATGAGCATTGGCAGGTCTTCCGACATGGTCAGTCCAAGGGTAACCACGAGACGATATGCCCTCAGAATACGAAGGGGATCATCCGGAAAAATGGTATCAGAACATGGGGCCAACCTCTTTGCGTGAAGATCCCGGACCCCGCTGAAAGGGTCTATCAACTCTTTTGCAAATCGGTCTGAGGCATTGATTTCAACTGCTAAGGCGTTAATCGTAAAATCCCTTTTTGACAGATCCTCCCCAATGGTTCTTCCCTTCATTGTGGAAAAATCGAAGACAGTATTTGACACCACAACCCGCGCTGTTTCTGACTCCCAATCAAGTGGGACAAAAGCCCCGCCCACAAGCCCGGCAAAATGTCGGGCTACCGCCATGGCCTGTTCCGGGACCGCGATGTCGAGATCAGAAACAGATCTTTCCAGCAAGAGGTCTCGAATGGTCCCTCCAACCAGATAGAACGGAAGGCTAAAAAGGCTTTTAAGCGATAATATCTGTTTCCAATAGGGAGTGCGCGAGATGCGTTGTATTGTTTCTTTTGTATTCATCGGTTAGTTTCATATCAAATTTGATGATTTCGTATCCACAAATTTCGCTTTTTAGGACACGGGAGACGGACACCGGCACGTATTATATTGACAGAACTTTCCTTATATTATAATAAATTGTGCCAAAAGGGAATCTTGATCTTTTCGTAAAAAGTCCGACTTTCTGTCATTCCCGCGCAGGCGGGAGTCCAGAACTATCTGATATTAATGGATTCCCACAAATATTAATCTTAGAGTTTTTCAGTGGCTATTTCAAAATCAAAATCACCATCCCCGGCTCGCCCCTGGTACGTAATAGGAGGCGTGTGTATTGCATTATTGTCGGGGGTGGGTATGTGGATTTTTTTGGAACCAAGGAGGGCCCCTGAAACAAAGCAGTCAGCCCAACCACAGGTAATGCGAATCCCTTCACAGAAAATCATCGATTACAACAAGCTTCTATCAAAAGATGAAACACTTACATCCGTGATGGAGGAACGAAAGGCCGATTATGGTCTTGAAAAGAGTCTTGATATGGTGGTTAAGGGCGAGGAAGCAATAAAGATAGGCGACAGGGTGGTTCCGATGCAAAAAATCATTGACCAGATTCGCCTCAAACTTCATGAGATTGTAGAAAGAGATCTGGTCGACGAAGACCCGGCTAAGACAGGTACGGAGACATTTGGGATATATGTTGTGAAGTCAGGTAATAATATATGGAACGTTCACTTCAATCTACTCAAGGAGTTTTTCAAGAACAAGAATGTAGCGCTCTCTCCCCTGGCTGATGAGCCGTATCCAAAAGGATATAGTTCGGGTGTGGGAAAGATTTTAAAATTTTCCGAGAATCTGGTACATATCTATAATCTAAAAACCCAGCAATTAGACACGGACTTATCCCTCATTGAACCGTTACAAAAGGTCGTTGTCTACAAGATGGGGGTGATCTTTGATCTGTTGGATCAGATAGACTACAGCCAGGTTGACCGGCTTGAATTTGACGGAGAGACACTGTGGGTTCCGGCGGAGGGTAGTTAAGGAGCGACGATGATCGGGCGATATACACGAAAGATTATGGGAGATCTCTGGACGGAGGAGAACAAGTATCGACAATGGCTGAAGGTCGAGATCCTGGCCTGTGAAGCCCTGGCCGGGTTGGGCGAAATACCGGAAGAGGCTGTTGACACCATACGGAAAAAGGCTGCATTTTCCGTGGACCGCATACACGAGATTGAAAAAGAGACCAGGCATGATGTTATTGCGTTCTTGACCAATGTGGCGGAAAACGTAGGACCTGATTCCCGTTATATCCATCTCGGAATGACATCTTCCGATGTCCTTGATACCAGCACGGCAGTCCTTTTAAAGGATGCCGCGGATATTATACTCAAAGATATCGACTCACTCCTTGCCGCGTTAAGAGAGAGGGCATTCGAACATAAAGAGACGGCGATGATCGGGAGATCTCATGGTATTCATGCCGAGCCAATCACCTTTGGCCTGAAGCTGGCTGTCTGGTACGATGAAATGAAAAGAAACCGGCAAAGGGTGGAGCAGGCCAAAGAGACGATCAGTGTCGGGATGATCTCCGGCGCAGTGGGGACCTTTGCCAACATCTCTCCTGAAATAGAATTATATGTCTGTGAAAAATTGGGATTAAAACCGGCGCCGGCTTCCACCCAGGTTATTCAAAGAGACCGTCACGCCGAATATCTTAATACCCTTGCAATGATTGCCTCCAGCATAGAAAAGATGGCGGTGGAGGTGCGTCATCTCCAGCGTACAGAGGTGCTGGAGGCAGAGGAGTATTTTTCCAAAGGGCAGAAAGGATCTTCGGCCATGCCCCACAAGAGAAATCCTATTGCCTCTGAAAACATGTCCGGGTTGGCGCGGCTGGTTCGATCCAATGCCCAGGCCGCAATGAACAATATCGCGCTCTGGCATGAGCGGGACATCAGCCATTCTTCCGCGGAAAGGGTAATTCTCCCCGACAGCACTATCCTGATCGATTATATGCTGCATCGTTTCACCGGGATTATTAAGAATCTTGTAGTCTATCCCGACAGGATGCGCCGGAACCTGGAAATGATGAAGGGACTGATATTTTCTCAGCAGGTGTTGCTGGAATTGGCCAGGTGCGGCGTTACCCGTGAAGATGCTTATAAGACGGTACAGAGGCAGGCCATGCGGGTATGGGAGGAAGGCCATGATTTTAAATCACTTTTATTGGAAGATCCGGACGTAAGAAAGTATTTGAGCGAAGAAAAGATCGTTCAGATATTTGATGTTGCATATCACCTGAAACATGTTGATACTATATTTAAACGTGTTTTTGACACATGATTTCTAAAAAACCGATCAAAATAGTCCGGGGCAGAGTCCTGTTGGTTGTGAGTATTTTGCTTGCGACCGTTATGGGCTGCGGCTCCATTGAACGTTTGGTGCGATCGGAGGGATCTCACAGGACAGAAGATTACCGCAGGGCGTTCGAGAGATGGACAAAAGAGGCACGGATTTATCGGGGACTTGATATGGAACTGATAGTTTCGGCCACGTTCAAGTCTGCTGATTATCGGAAGGGATATGCAAGGGAGTACGCCGAAACATATCTTTTGTCCGATGAAGATGAGCTTAAGTTTAAACGGGACCAGATGAAAGCGGCCGAAGAATTCCACGATTTTGTGATGGCTGCCTTTATCCCGG
>JAUVFC010000168.1 GCA_030594505.1 Desulfobacterales bacterium | reverse complement strand
CTAATAAATATCATCTACGGAATGGCCTGTCAAATTGTTGGGTTATGGATGTTATCCGAATATCCGCCCTTTTGAAAAATAAGGGGGTGACGGCTGAAGGGTAAGAGTTCAGAGGTCCCCGACGGTATTTTCTCGTGCGCTCCTATGACCAAAAAACCTCCCGGAGCTAAGCTATCAATCACTTTCCGAAAAGCAGGTATCTTAAGCTCATCTTGATAAGGGAAAAAATGGGGTCACCCAATCGGCAAAACGGGGCGAAAAAATCGTGAAAGAAAAGCAACTCAAGGTGATGGGATAAGCTATGTCAATAAATCAATACCCGTATGGTCCCAATTAATGAAGCGGAGCATAGAATCGCAAGCTGTTTGAGGGCGCAGGCCCGAGTTCTTGTGATTTAGCGGAACGAATTTAGAACTTTCAAAAAGTGACCAACGGACGAATTGAGGGCCTTTTACAAAACCGTCAACCTTCAGTAGTCTTCTCCCAGTAAATGTACATTACCAATATGCACACGGCGCAGACCCACGCGTTCAGCCACCTCTTTGCAGCGCATGGCATGTGTGCGGGATGTGGTGGGAAGGTCGTCGATGTAAAAATGGGGATAAAACGCGAGCAAACTGTACGGAATATCCGGGTTTAACCCGGCAATATAGCCGGCTATGGCGCTCACTTCCTGCTCATCCACGTATCCGGGAACCAGTAATGTACTGGCAATAAGAAAAGGTGGCGCCGGCCTTTTAGCTATCCACGTACTCAATGCCTTGAAATTCTCCAGAGTTTTTCGATTTGTGACACCGCACAGCGCATGGTGAATTCCGTCATCCCATGCCTTTAGGTCGAACTTGATACATCCTCCGGACCGAAGGGATAGATCAGCCATCATGCTAAGATAAGGTTCCTGCATGGCCCCGTTAGTCTCCCAGCATATTCTGAGGATGCGGCCTGATGCCTGCTTCAAGGCTATTTTTGACGCCTTGATGGCATGGAGGATCTGTGGGGTCGGATCGCCGCCGAAGTAACATATACACGTGGTCTTTTCGTCGGCTCTCTTTGCCAACTCCTTTGCGGAGACCGTGCGAGATGAAAACGTATGTTCTTTGAAGTGATAATTCTGACAGTACAGGCAATTAAAAGAGCAGGCATTGTAAAAGACGGCCAAGTTTTTATAGCCATACTCCGGCCCCTTGGAAACGGCATATTGCGGGTAACCGCACCCCTGGCCGCCGGCACATACAAAATCTCCTACACAGTTTGTGGGAAGGGGATCATAGTAGGAGGACAGGTTCCCTTCATGGGGTCGTCCCCCCTTGAGCTTGCCGGATTCGACACGGCGAAGGCCGCAAAAGCCTGTGCCTCCCTCGGGTATCCTGCACCTGTGAACGCAAAGTCGACAGGAGATGCCATCTGCTGCACGGGGAGGATCGATGGGGAGCCCGTACGCAGTGCGGCTGTGATCATGGACGGCCTTGATTTTTGGCCAGACCTCGTCAAAATGTCCTCTGATGCAATCGGCACAAAAGCCTATCGCCTTAGAGACGGTCTTAGCAGTCTTGCCGCAGTATTGACATGTACCCATGGAAACGTTTGTTTTCTCTTGACCCGCCCTTTAATGGGCGTCTTCCTGAGGAATTAATAATGATAACGACATTGTATAAAGTCAATTCGATCATTACTTATGACATAAACTATACGATGTTCCTGTGTTAAACGACGAGACCATGCACCTGATAAGATATATTTGAGGGGTTCGGGTTTGCCGATGCCAACGAAAGGGTTCTTAATGATTGCCTCTATTAAATCAAAGGCACGAAGTGCAACTTTCTGATTTGTTTTTACCCAGTACTTTAAATCTTCTCGAAATTCGGGATGAAATATGGCTTCTCTTGCGGTAGCCCTTGAAGATGGCTTCTTCTTTTTCTTACTCAAGGCCAACCTCTTTCTTCAAATCTTGAATAGACCGGGGTTTACTCTTGCCTTTTTTAATACGCCCCATTGCTGCCAATAAACGCTCTGCATTCTTTGGGGACCTAAGTAAATGGCTTGTTTCAAGAAGACTTGACAATTCCGACGCAGAAATTAAAGCCACATCTTCTGCTCCACGCCTGCTTATGATAACGACCTCTTGATTATTGGTGACCTCATTCCATAATTTTGCAAATTTGGCCCTTGCGTTTGTATATGTCGTTTGTATGGGCATAAAAACCTCCCTATAGTTAGTTAATGTACAGCAATACTGTACATGTTTATTTTTGTTTGGTCAAGCATTAAGTGAGAAGCCAATAATATCAAAAGGTTGGAACTATTCTATCAAGAATGAAGACCTGACCCCTCTGCTGTTCTTCTGTCAAGAATGAACGGGCTGACCCCTCTGCTGTTTCCTATAATTCCTTGAAGAGCAATTCATAAAAAGGGAGAAAGATAAGGGTGGTTTTGCCGATTTTAACCGTCTTATAAAAATTAAGATTAATGATATATGCCTCGGAAGGTTCGTACTTTGCAATAAAACTGCGCAATGAACGCGGGATTTTTTCTTGTTTTAATGACTTAAACTTGACTTCTATTGGAGTGACTCTGGTCCCGCGTTCTATTATGAAGTCGACTTCGGCTTTATCCTGTGTACGCCAAAAATGCAACTTTGCCGAACTGAGTTTTATTTGCTTTTTAAGCAGGAGAAATACAAGGTTTTCAAAGATGAACCCGCACTCTGAAGGGCTATGCAAGTGACCAAAAAGTCCTAAAGAATAATTTCTAAGCCCAAGATCCCAAAAGTACGCAACCGGTGACCGTGTGATTTCCTTTCTGATGTTTCGAGCATAAGGTGAGAGAAGGTCTAAAAGAAATATTTTTTGAGAATACCATAAGTACTTCTTTACCGTCTGATATGAAATACTAAGCGTGGATGAGAGCTCGGAATAGTTGATGAGATTCCCGATTTGGCCGGCAAGGACCTTGATGAGCGCATTGAATGCTTCAGTTTTATCTACTTTTAGAAGGTAGGCTATGTCCTTTTCAAGGATGCTGCGATAGATTTCATCTATTATCTGGATCTTTTCAGTCTGCTCTGATTCCAGAACCACTCGTGGGTATCCGCCAAAGTTCATATACTCCATTAATAATTGTTGGGTCCTGTCTTTTTCTATTTCAAAGAATCCCGAAAGGTTCTCCTTGTACTTGTAATCAGTCTTGTGATTTATGAATTCTTCAAAAGTAATTGTTGTTAATTCAAATAAACGTTTTCTTCCTATAAGAGATTCATGAATCTTTTCTTTTAGTTCAAGACTCCCTGATCCGGACACAATAAACTTATAGGGCAACTTCAGATCAAAAAGTCCTTTAAGGAAAAGACCGGCATTTTCTTTACGTTGTATTTCATCGATAAACACGAAACCCCGTCTTTTGCCCAATTCCAGTTCTATCTTCTTGAGTAACGCAGCTTGCGATTCAAAATGGGGTCTATCCCATTCAATGTCAAGATTGAGATAGAGCGTTCGTTCGCCCTTTTGGTCAAGGTGTTCCCTGAGCATCTCCATAAGAGTAGTTTTGCCGGACTGCCGGGGCCCGATTATTATGCTGATCTCTTTCTGGGAGAGATGTTTTACAAGGTCTGAAAATATCTTTCTTTCAATCATGATTACATTATAACCCGATAATTATTAAAGTCAATGTTGTTATAATCCGGACTAATGCAAAAGGCGGGGTCAACTGTTAGTAGTTATATTCGATTTTGGGGGAACGGTAGACACATAGAGGATGGACAGTTTATGACAGGCGCTGTGCGCATCTGCTTTATGTGCCTTGTATCCACTGGCAGAGTATGAGGGCGGGGCGCAGCTTCTCGTAATCCGTTCCATGTATAAGTAAGAAGCCAATAATATCAAAAGGTTGGAGCTATTCTATCAAGAATGAAGACCTGACCCCTCTGCTGTTCTGGCCCCTCTGCTGTTCCGTAGCTTGCTACGGGAAAGTTCATTTTGACAAAGAATCTTCGCTATGTTAAAAAGTTCATTATCAACATCCTCGAAAAGGAGACGAGAGCCATGAAACATGCAGCAGCAAAAAGCACTGTTGACATGCTCCATAAAATCGAAGCCATTGAGAAAGAGGTTATGGATTTGAAACTATCTGTTCTCAGCAAACTCGCCCCTTCCGGGAAAAAGGTTATATCGCTCAAGGGTATTGTCAAGGGTGTGGAGATTACTGAGCAAGATATTAGCAACGCAAAAAAATCTCTTTATAGCAAAGTAGGGATATAGACTATTTATGAACTTCGTAACAGACACACACGCCCTTAGCGAAATATCTCAAAGTCCCTATAATCACAAAAGACAAAATCCTTCAGAATCTGCCCTCTATTAAAACCATCTGGTAATTTATCTGGACAATAAAAGCTTCAATCCCATTGCTAAGGAGGCAAGTATAAATAAGTTGTACGGATTGCGCCGTAATTTTGTTTGTTTTCAAGGCGCGTTAAGGCGCGCATAACGAGTTATGTAAGCCTTGACGGAACACAGACAACAAGCAAAAGGACAAGCAAGATGTATAAGTTATTTTTACTTGACGACTAAGTTAGCCATACTGATTCCAAGTTCTCTT
>JAUVFC010000104.1 GCA_030594505.1 Desulfobacterales bacterium | reverse complement strand
CTATACCTTTTCATAAAAATTATTTATTTTTGTATAATCATAAACTCTAATACAAATGTGAATATACTGTTTGCTCCCATCAAGGGACCCATCATTGAGGATCCCTCTATGGATTATTTCACTGAATGAAGCGAGTGATTTTTTTTGAGAGCGTTAACAATAGAGAAGAGCAATAGGTATGCCAAAAACAGCAATAGGGCATAACATTTTGAAAAATAAAGAATTTATGGTATGAATTAAAGTTTATTTAAGATGGATGGGACGAAATTTTGTTAGAAGAAAACTAACTAAAAATCTAGATAAATTTTCTAAACATTTAAAAATATTAATAATATAATGGCCACAGATCATATGTTAGCGCATAGCTACTGTTATCAGGAAACTAACACCTTCGTAGAGTCATGTTGGTAATTGCTGAGCAATAATTCTCATCATGGCCCACTAGCCTGACCATGGCTAAATGCCTAAAATCAACGAACGCGCTCATTAAGCGCGTTCATTGAAAGCAGAAAGGATACATCAATTTCAGGCATTTCCGATGTATGCCGAGAGTTAAAATTATTGACTCCTTTGATACAATATCCTCTAAATTAATATGGCCAATTAAATATATTGGAACCCCAGAGAGTGTCATTGCTCCAATTTCCTGAAAGGTTTGGGCTCACAAACCCTGATCCACTAAAGCTGCCCCATCCTCCAATCAAGCTTTTATCAAAATAAGCGAAGGGGTCTGATCCTCCAAAGACATTCCAAGTACTAACTCCATAATTGAAGCTTCCTAATCCACCCACAGACCAATCCCATCCTATAGAAGCTCCAGAAATATCCTCTTGGGGCTCTATAGCTTTTTGGAAAAATGCCAGCGAAATATAACAATTTTTTTCACGATATTCAACCACCAAACGGTCATCGTTACTAAAAAACATTTATACCTCTTATACCAAATTTTCTAAAGAGCTCCGGAACGTCTGTGCGATCGGATGCGCTTCGTGTTGCACACAGAACGTATCCGTAACCACAATGGAGGCATATTATATTCTGGAGTGGTTAAAAGAGACCGATAACCTTGATCTGCTGAAATGCCTGGATCAAATACCCAAAGAAAAGTTTTCCCGACCTGCCATAACCACCAACGAGTTGGCGTACAAATGTCTGAACCGGATCGAACCGCCGGAAGAAGAGACTCCTGCTCCATCAGACCCCTGTACTTTTCTGGATGAAAAGGACAAAAGGTGTTTGATTTATGAAGTAAGGCCGTTTAGCTGCAGAATACTTTTTTCAGAAAAAAAATGCGATGAAGTCGGACACGCGGTTGTAAGTCCCGTTCTCTTCACAATAAACAGCGCCCTTCTTCAAGTCGTTGAACACATTGATTCAGGGGGCTTGTTCGCGAATATGATAGATATGCTGGTATTTTTGGGAGACAAGAAAAATTTAGATGAATATTTCCGTGACGATGCGCTGCAATCTTCTAATGGATTCTTGCGGAACAGAGCGATACCGGGCTTTATAATCCCCCCCGAACACGAGCATAAGACCCTTTCCGTATTAAACAAACTGTACAACAGTGAGGTCGGCGATAGCACCTTTAGAGATGTTATTATGGGAACGGGGTCAAAATAAAGTTGTTTACTATCAGTCATCAGCTTATGATCTATGATCTTCTGATTCATAACGGCACTGTCATCACGATGAATCCCGACTTCGATGTGCTTGACAAGGGGTTCGTCGGTATCAGCAACGGCGCTATCAAAGAGGTTGCGCCTCAAAGAGATGATGTTCCCCTGCCGGAGGCAAGAGAGAGAATCGACGCCTCCGGCGGAATCATAATGCCGGGGCTTGTAAACACCCATACCCATGCTCCCATGAGCCTGTTTCGAGGTTTGGCGGACGATCTTCCCCTTATGAAATGGCTCAACGAATATATCTTCCCTGCGGAGTCCCGCTTCATTACCCCTGAGTCGGTATATGCCGCCTCACTTTTGTCGTGCGCGGAGATGATATTGTCCGGGACAACATGCCTTTGTGACGGATATTTTTTTGAGGATAACGTGGCGGAGGCGGTCCACAAAATCGGCATGCGGGGGGTCCTTGGCCAGGGGGTTATAGATTTTCCTGCGCCCGGTGTGCCTGATCCGAAAAAGAATGTTGATGCGGCGGAAAGATTCATGGCGGATTGGACCGGTGTCACCCCACTCATAACTCCCGGTCTTTTTTGCCATTCACCCTATACATGTTCCGAACAAACATTGAAGGCTGCAAAGTCCCTTTCCAATAAGACAGGGGCCCTTTTTCAGATACATGCGGCAGAGACAAAAGCCGAGGTGGCTGAAATCCGGAAAAGAGACCGGACAACACCAATTCAGTACCTGGACCGGATCGGGATTATTGATGACCATACTCTTCTGGTCCATGCGATCTATCTGGACGAGACAGACATGGAGTGTGTGAGACGCCGCAACACAAATATTTCTGTAACCACCGAAAGTGAAATGAAGCTTGCATCCGGCGTGGCCAGGGTGCCGGAATTAATAAAAAGAGGAATTCCGGTGGGGCTCGGCACAGACGGATGCGCCAGCAACAACGATCTCGACCTTTTCCAGGAGATGGGCATGACGGCAAGGCTTCAAAAGGTACAAACAGGAGACCCCAGTGTAATGGATGCAAAAACTGTTATGGCGATGGCGACCGTCAAGGGGGCTGAGGCCATTGGTCTCGGCTCTTTGACCGGCTCCATAGAGGTAGGCAAACGGGCCGATGTCATTGTCATCGACACCCGGAAGCCCCACCTGACGCCGATGTATCATCCCTGCTCGCATTTAGTGTATGCGGCATCAGGTCCTGATGTTAATGATGTTATAATAGATGGAAAGCTAATAATGAGAGGCCGGAATATAAAGACAATCGACGTTCAGGAAGTCATGGGGGCCGTAAATCGGCTTGGGGCGGATATTCAAGCGGGCTCCGCAATCTGAAAGCGAAATAATATAATTATTCCATTCATACTACATTGCTTTGCGGGTTCGGTATTGAATCTTGTAATGGTTGCGTCGGCAGCATATCCTTTAAAAAATTCATGCATTCTTTGAGATTTTCCAGGTCGAATGTATTTAGATTCACAAATTCTACGCCGACTCCGTCACCTGCGATCCGTACAACCTTGCTTCTTATTTCAATGGGCGCCGGTCGTGTCGGGAGGTTTATGGTTATGTAAAATTCCTCTCCTTTTTTAAATAAGGAAGGGTCTGTTTTAATAAACATCCCATACAGGCTGATATCTTTTGAAACAGTCCCTTTGATCCGGCGATCACACATAACGTCCAGGAAGCAACTTAATCGTGGGTGCTTTCTTTGTTCCTTCATATGCATTCACCTTCCCGGCAGGTTATAGGAGTACGTGCATAAGAGAGACCTTTGCATAACGCGACATTTTTTTGTCAGGCAAGTTGAGCGAAGTGAAATCCCGCCGTCGGGGGAAGGCGAAAACTTTAACCGGAGGTCCGCCTCAGGCGGATCGAGGATAGCGCTAACGCTTCACTTCGTGCAAAATTTGAAGCCTGTTGACAAATCCCGCTCATCGGGGACACCGCATCACTGAAAAATGGCAGTTTTGCAAAGGTCTCTAAGAGTGTTCCACGGCTCCCTCTAGTTTACATGTCGGTTTATGAGGAGTGGAACTTAACCCGTTAATGTGCAAAATTCAGGAGTTAAGGGTGATGAATTTCCGGTGGGAAGGGTCGGGGTCTCTCTATGAGAGCTTTGCAAAGGTCTGCACTGCCGAATACAAATTCTCTGCGTGGCGGTTCAGATGATGCAGGATTACGGGAAGATCGGGATCGCTTTCACTGTAGATGTCAAGGGATTCAGCAAGAACGTCCTTCCAGTCATTTATGGCAAAATGCTGCAAGATGCGGATAAGTTTTTCTACACTTACAGGGCTGTATTCTCCGGCATTTTCTTTTATCTTCAGGGCATCAAAAAAGCCTTCAATTACTCCGTCAACATAAATATCATCAGCCCATGCAATGTCTCCTGTACCGTCCAATCTGTCAAGCCGCATCCTGATGGATAAAGTGGAGAGGAAATGGATGAGCGCCGCGATCTTATTATTGGCATCGTCTGTTGAAAAGGCTATCATCGGGTCATAGCCTCGTATTGTGATCAATTTAACATCTATTTGTCCGTCATCAGGATTTACTCTGACGATGAAATCTCCTGCCGAATGATGCCAGGGGGAAATTTGCCTGAAGGTATCGATATCATAATAAAGCGTAAGAATTTTTGCCGCTTGTTTGTATATCTCGCGGCCCTGTCTGCCGGAGGCAAACTTATAGCCGTGATCATAATCCCAGATGATTACCTTTTGCCCGGAGTCTATTGCATCCCCAGTGAGGTGAAACTCGTGATAACCGGTGAACCATTCCCCCCAAAACATCAGCGCCGACTCTTCCCTCCTTTTTTCCGCCTGATATTTTTCTTCACCCTTAAAGTATGTATGAGGCAAAAAAGAAGGGAATTTTTCACGTAATTCCTGCAGCACGGCGAACTCTCGATTCATACAATCTTTGCCGCGTGGAGAGAAGGTAACATTAACTGCAAATCTGACGACGGTCTTCTTAAGACCAACCTCTATCCTTGCCACGTGGTACATACTGCCATGTTTTTCCGAACGTATCACGAGTTCATCGATATCATTCAGTGTGACCGTATCCCCGGTTCGATCACTAACCGCCTTGAGCAACAATTTGTAAGAATCACGAGTTATAAACTGTTTGACCATACGTAAATAGCGGCCGTATGTCAGTCTTGGTCCGGTCCTTTGCTCCGTCTCGGCGGGGATGCCGGCGGCATCCGATCTCGTCAGGATCAGGGGGGTATTCTCTCCGGCTTCATCAATAACGACATCCCCATCCGGGGATGACGCCAGGTATCTTACCGGTGGTTCATATGGGGAAACTTTCATTTTAATCACGCCATTCTATTATTCTTTACTAACCTTGACGACCTCGTAAAAAGTCCCTGATGAGCCTATTTTGGTCATCTTTTTGTAAAGCTTCTTAATGAAGCGAAGCGTCAAAATCGTAAAAAGTGACCAATCAGGCGAATTGGGGACTTTTTACGAGGTCGTCAACCTTGATGGTTGCGTAAAGAGTCATATTCCCCCTCCCCTCTTGCAATTAAGCAAATAAGTATCTATATATAGCAATAGAGAGGATTATCACGATTTCTCTTTTAAAAAGTATCCTGTTCCATTCCGTTGATCCTGTCAATAACTCTTTTGAAATATAGGAGGCTGTCCGAGAATTATGTCCGTAACGAAAAAGAGTAAGAACGAGACAAAATTTTCGGACAGCCTCATAGAGGTGTCCCCATGGAACAAACAACAGACAGAATAGCTTGTTTTAAGGCATACGATATACGGGGAAGAATGCCGAAAGAATTAGATCCCTATCTGGCATACCGAATCGGCCGGGCCTATGCGGCATTTCTCCGCCCCAGGCGTGTTGTTGTAGGCCGTGACGTACGACTTTCGAGCGCTGAACTGAGCGAATCACTCACAGAAGGCCTTGCCGAAAGCGGTGTTGACGTCTTTGACATAGGATTGTGCGGGACCGAACACGTCTACTTTGCCACCTTTCACGAGAAGATGGACGGCGGGATCATGGTTACTGCCAGCCACAACCCCCCTGATTATAATGGCATGAAACTTGTCAGAGAGGAATCACGGCCTATCAGCGGCGATAGCGGCCTTCGAGAAATAGAATCCATAGTGGCAACAAAGTCCTTCCCGCCCCTTTTGATGTCCGGCTCGGTTCATACGCTGGATATTCATAAAGACTATATCGAGCATCTGCTCAGTTATGCGGATCGGTCCGTATTAAAGCCTTTTAAGGTGGTAGTCAACGCGGGAAATGGTTGCGCGGGGCCTGTAATTGATCTCCTGGAATCTCACCTTCCATTCAATTTCATAAAAATATTTCACGAACCTGACGGCGCCTTTCCGCATGGTGTTCCAAACCCGTTGTTGCCTGAAAACCGCGCCGTAACCATTGAAGCAGTCAAAAAGCACCGTGCGGACATAGGCATTGCCTGGGATGGAGATTTTGATCGCTGCTTCCTGTTCGATGAAAACGGGGCATTTGTAGAAGGATATTACATTGTCGGCCTTCTGGCGGAAGCAATGCTCCGGCGCTGCCCCGGCGCAAAGATCATTCACGACCCGCGCCTTACATGGAACACTATGGAAATCGTTGAAAAAAACAAGGGGATCCCCATTCAAAGCAAGACAGGGCATGCCTTTATCAAGGAGCGGATGCGTGCCGAGGACGCGGT